>SLQI01000514.1 GCA_007131535.1 Balneolales bacterium
AATTTACGTAACCGAGCGTTTACAGGGAAACATAAGACTTCAGTGGAGACGAAATTCCATTACGGGTGATCCTACAAGCCTTGGGAATTTTGAATTAACCGATGGAGCGGGGCAGGGAGATACGTGGAGATGGGCTTTACAGGCAAATTATCGCGTATCGGATTTACTTCGAGCAAGTCTGAATTACGACGGCAGAACCATAGTTGACAGGCCCTTTGTTCACAGTGCAAGATTCACCGTAAGTGCCGTTTTTTGATGTTAAAGTATTTAAAAATTTTGAACTTCGGGTTTAAATATACGAAAGAATTTGTAAGTGCTTTCGTCAAATGAAGGTTTTAGTTTTTTGAATTCAAAAGAGTTACACATCCGGCATCAAAGCGGACAATATTTATGATTGATACTTAAATTTTATTTGTAAATTTTGCGTTACAGTCCCATTTTTGAGGACGTAGAATAAATAAAATGTAAATTCGTAACCGGTTTACATTTTTGGACCTTTGACATTGGTTCCAAATTGGACTATAATTTTGCGCTCAAATTAACAATCACAAAATAAGCAACATAGAATCGGAGACCCTATGACCTCGTTGATCAGCTTATTATTCCTTCAAGGACCTCCCGGTGTAGAAGACGGTTTTTTTAATGTATTGGTTCATTATTTCAATGAAGGTGGACCCTTTATGTGGCCGGTACTTATCTCACTAATACTGGGTCTGGCCATTTTCCTCGAACGCCTCATTTTCCTGAACCGGGTAGACATTAACACTCGGGATTTCATTTTCAAAGTGAAGGAAGCCCTTCAAAATGGTGGAATCAGTGAAGCTGAAGAATTATGCTCCAATACTCGCGGACCAGTAGCTTCTGTTTTTACAGCTGGTCTGCTGCGTGCTGAAGAGGGTATTGATGCTGCAGAAAAAGCAATCCAATCTTATGGCTCTATAGAGATGAGCATTCTGGAAAGGGGATTGGTTTGGTTATCACTCTTTATTGCAATTGCCCCGCTGCTAGGATTTACCGGAACGGTTATTGGTATGATTCAGGCATTCGATGCGATTGAAGAAGCAGGAGATATTTCACCAAGTCTTGTGGCTGGTGGTATTAAAGTAGCGCTTCTGACCACAGCAAGTGGTTTGATCGCCGGTATTATCCTGCAAGTGGGCTATAACTATTGCGTATCCAAAATTGACCGGCTTGTGGCTGAAATGGAAGAAAGCTCAATCGTTCTGATTGATTCCATCGCACTTTACGAGCAAGGCAAGCCCCTGATTACTCCGGAAGCTTCCGAAGGTGGTGACACTCCGGCTCCGACCGATGACACCGAAGGCGGAGATGACGACGACACTAAGTCCTGATCGTCTGTAAATCAGTAAGAAATATTAATTTCACTTAGCTAACGTAATAGTTATGGATATTCAAACATTAGCCTTGGGTGTCGCCGTCACGATTGTCGCGATCGGCATCCTCGGTATGGTAGGGTTCGGCATAAAGAACCTGGTTACCGGTAAACACGATTTATCCAAAGTGCTGGCCTATGTTGTGCCGGCACTTATCTTCGTGATTGCCTACTTCTCAAGTGGTAACTTTACCGATGCCGGACTGTGGACAATGGTAATCAGCATGGGCATTTTGGCCGTTCTGATTGTTCTCAGTGGGATTAAAAGCACATTTAACCTTTAAAGCATCATGCTGAATAAGAAGAAAAGAAGAGATGCAGACGAAGTTCCCGGTGCGGGAATGGCGGATATCGCATTTCTTCTGCTGGTATTCTTCCTCGTGGTTACCACCATTGATGTGGATACCGGTATCGGAATGCAGTTGCCTCCACCACCGGACGATGAAGAACCCCCTCCCATTCGTGAGCGTAATATCATGAATATTCTGGTTAACGCTCAGGGACAAATTCTGATTAACGAAGATCCGGTCAGCTTACAAGAAGTACAGGACCGGGTGATCGAATTTGTCGATAACCATGGAGAAAATCCCGAGCTTTCAGAATCCCCCCAACAGGCAGTAGTTTCGATTATGACCGATCGAAATACCCGTTACGATGATTACATCGACATGCTAGATGAAGTCATGGGGGCATATAAAGAGCTCAGGGATGCTATGGCTCGTGAAATGGGTGAGGATAGCTATGAAGCCTATAGCGAGCGGGTTCCTCAGGATGAAAATGTAATCAGAGAGGAAATTCCACAGAATATCTCTCTCGCTGAACCTGATCCCGGAAACTAAACGGAACTGATTTCATGTCCAAGTTTAAGAAAAAAGCTGCCAATACCAAGCAGGCAGTACCAACATCGGCGATGCCCGATATTATCTTCATGCTCCTCATTTTCTTTATGGTTGTTACCGTATTGAGAGAAGTGGAGCTGCTGGTTCGCGTTAATAAAACCGAAGCCAGGAATATCGAGCGTATCGAGCAGCGCCGTCTTATTAGCTATATCTGGATTGGTCCTGAGATCCTCGGCGCCGGTCAGTTCGGCGACACAAGGGTTCAAATCGATGATGCTCTTGTCGAAGATTTCGGTAATATTCGTCAGGTTATGTACGATAAAATTACCGAAGAACCCAGACTGATTGTTTCACTTCGAGTGGATGAAGAGTCAGAGATGGGTATTGTTTCTGATGTTCAGGAAGAACTGAGACACGCAGGAACGTACCGTATTAACTACTCTACACTTGAGGATCTCTAACCAACGCTTTCTCCCTTTATAAATCATTTAGGGTGAGTATTTAAGAGGCAATCCGGCTCGAGACCGGGTTGCCTTTCTTTGTATATAACTGTATGTAATTATCATGAATCAGGATTCTTTCACAACGCTACAACACCTCGGCCGAGAAGGTTTGGTCGAACGCATCAAACAACTCGGCCTTGATATCGATGACCGAATTATCGAAGGTATCGGAGATGATGCTGCTGTAATTTCATCCGACCCTAAAGCCCATCAACTATATACCACCGAATCTTTTCTTGAAGGTGTGGATTTCGATCTTACATTTATGCCCATGCATCACCTCGGTGCCAAAATTGTTATGGCTGCTTGTAGTGACTTGTGTGCCATGAATGGGCACCCCAAGTGGGTCATGATCAACCTGGCACTACCCAATCGCATATCTCTTGAGATGATCGATGCTTTTTATGCCGGAGTGGCTCAAACATGCAAAGATCTTGATATCCGGCTTGTGGGTGGTGATTTAACAGGATCACACGGCGCGATGGGAATTACCGTGACTGCCGTCGGAGAGACCAAGCCGGATCGGGTTGTTACCCGTACCGGTGCTAAAAAAGGTGATGCCATCTGTGTAACAGGTGATCTCGGAGGAGCATTGGCCGGATTGAAAGTATTACTGCGTGAAAAACAGCATTGGCAGGATACCGGCGAAGAAATGATGCAACCGGATTTATCTGATTATGAATATGTCGTTCAAAGGCAATTACTGCCCGTTTGCCGTCACGACCTGATTAAAGCTTTTGAAGAGCATAACATTCAGCCAACGGCTATGATTGATATCAGCCAGGGATTGATTAAAGAACTCATCACTTTGATGAAAGCATCCAGGCAGGCAGCATACATCTATGAAGCGGCTATACCGGTTTCGCCGCTGACCAGGGAAGTGGTAAATGAACTTCAGGAGAGTATTGATCAGTATTCGCTGTATGGAGGTGAAGATTATGAATTGATGTTTACATTACCCGAGAAAAGCGTAGAAAAGTTTGCCCAGCAATTTAAGGACTTTGTGGTAATAGGGCGTCTTGTTGAAGATGAACCCGGTTCCGTCTCTATGCAAAATGCAGACGGTGAAGTTCACTCGTTTAATTTATCTGATGAGAACAGTGCCGGCGGTGAGCC
>SLQI01000487.1 GCA_007131535.1 Balneolales bacterium
AGTAGATTAAGAAAAATTGGGTATTTGGCTCCATGAGTTGCTTTAAACCCAATTACCTGAATTACCGAATATACGGCACCAGATATTGGCATTTTTTAAGATACTAACTGTTTTCTTACAGGCACTAAATAGTACCTGTAAACCTCAGTTCGATTAATATTTGCTTACACTACGGTCCGACTTATAGTTTGTAATTACCCTACGGTGCTTTGAGCCACGACCTATTACGGGGTGTACAATTTTTGCAGGGTAGCTAATGAATATCCATTTCCGTCGGCTTCAGCCGACGGTTGCACGGCTCCCCCAAAGTTATGGGGCTTTAGCCCCGAAATGGTAGTTTGACAAATATTGAAAATCCTTTCATGTTCCTTCCATGTAAGGATACCTCGGTTTGAAAAGAGGGATGGCTGGAATTGTGGTGCAGCAGCGGAAAGGTGCAGGGTTAAAGCCCGCATTAATATGGGGGGGGGGAGGCGCTTAACCGTTGACTGAAGTCAACGGAAATGGATGGGTGCGAAGCTGATAACAACCGAGGCAGTTGACCAACACCCGGCAACAGACCTGTCAAGTGCTCAAAAACCACCGCTCGGTCTATTAAAAATTTAGAATCGAACTCAGGTTGTAAGAAAAGTGGTAGTGTCGTAAGAAAACACCAGGATCAAGGCGCGCGAAGTTCCCAAAAACGCAGTGTACAGTGTACAGAGTGTACATGAGCATTTTTTGGGACGAGAGGAACGAAGATATTGGTGTTTTCTTACAGACACTAAAAACTGGATAGGCCAGCCCGCATTCCTTATCTTCCCGCGCTCAGTTTCCGGGATTAACCAGACAATGCTCCGAACGTATCACGCAGCTTTTTAATGAGTACCGTATCAATATATTGCCGGCAAATTGCCGAATCCAGGCGCTTTAACAATTTCATCATGCTGGTCATACTGGCGGCCGGGGTGGTCGTCGGAATTCAGACCTACGGGGAAAAAGTCGCGGAATACAAAGATCTGCTCTGGACCATCGATCAGATCATTTTGTTCATCTTCCTGGTAGAAGTGATCATCAAGATGACTGCAGAGGCTCCCCGGCCGATGCGCTATTTCCGTGATCCCTGGAATATTTTTGATTTCACTATTGTTGCTGTTTGCTATATCGCTCTGTTGATGCCCGATCTGGAGGGCGCCTATGTTGCCGTTTTCCGCCTGGCCCGGGTGATGCGGGTATTTCGCCTGGTCCGGACCATTCCCAAACTGAGGCTTTTAGTTGACACTCTCCTCAAATCCATCCCCTCCATCGGGTATGTGGCCGTGTTGCTTTCTGTAATTTTCTACATTTACGCCACCATGGGTGTGTTTTTATTCGGTGATAACGACCCCGCTCATTTCGGCACCTTGCAATACAGCCTGCTATCGCTGTTCAGAATTGTAACCCTTGACGACTGGACCAATATCATGTACATCAACATGTACGGATGTGATCACGAAGTCTGGGGCTACGGGCCGGAGCAGGGATGTACTGATCCCCGGGGCTTCGGCCTTGGCGCGGCATTCTACTTCGTCAGCTTTGTGTTGATCGGCACTATGATCGTGCTGAATCTGTTCATCGGGGTGATAATGAACAGTATGGAAGAAGCCCGTAGCGATGCACGGCAACTCGCCGATAGAGAAAGCGCCCTGCGTGAGGAAACCTTGCAGGATGAATTAAGCCGTGTATCTCATGAATTGGAAGAAATGCGTAAACGTATCGACTCGATATCCGGAAGGCACAGGAAAAAGTAGCCGTATTCAAAAGGCAATTGCAAAAAGTTGTGCAATATTAAAATCCGTGCACAGAGGTCACAGCTGATACCTTCCTCTGTGCACGGAGATTAATTGTTACCTCTCTTGATTTACTGGCTTGATGTAAATACCCTTAATACCGGGTGCAGCATATGCCGGTCGTTACCGGTTATACGAATTGAGTTTGCTGCATTAAATTCCATTACCAGGTCCATTATCTCTCCGGAATGCAGACGCTCATCGAGCTTGATTTTATATCCGGATGAAGATCCGCTGGGTACGAATAGTGAATGAGTTTCCCCATCTACAACTACGCTATTATTATTTCCCAATACCAGTCTGATTTCAGCATAATAGCCTTCTCCCAGTTCGGCTTCCGCGAGCAGAGCTTCGGCATCTGTCAGCTCCATGAGGTTAACCTCCTGTGGCTCAATGGGCACATCCACCCATCCGGCATCACCTACAGTAGTATCAACCCGAACCGTATCGTTTACCGTCACGGTATCCGAAGATGACTCGGCAAACAGCACCTTAAGCTCCTGTACATCAATATTGACTTCTTCAAGATTCTCCAATCCGTCAGAGGAATCATGATTGCCTTCCGTATCCGCATCATCATTCAGTATTTGATTCTGGCCCGGTGGAAAACCCGATTCAGAATTGGTATTGGTTATATGGAAATTGATTTTGCCTGTCCCTTCACTGTCGTCGGTGTTGACAATATCACAAGCGGCCAGTCCGGTCATCATAACAACTGCAGCCGCAACAAGCATGGCCGATACTCGTCCGGCACTTTTAGTGTAACACAGTTTTTGCTCTGGTGTACGCATAATTTTAAGGGGTTTATTATGGTTTGATATGCTTATCTATCCCTGAGTTTTGCCAGGTGTTTGTAATACCCATTGCTACATAATTATGACCATGGATTTTTTCTAATAACAGCTCCAGATCCGCTTTCCAGCCATATCTTCATCGCATTCAACGAAGTGAAGACAACCTGTACCTTAACCGAAAATGCATCGCGATATGGTTGCGGTCATTTTTATACAAAAAATCCTGGTTGAATTCGCGCATATATTCGAGATTAAGCTCGGCCTCCCAGGCTGAATGAAACCAGGTTAACGAAGAGCCGCCGCCAAGCTCGAAGTTGTGGAACCAGTATTTGGCAATATTTTCATTTTCGGGCTCCTCCATCATGACATCCGACCGGAACAGCACGTCGTTATCATAAACGGTTCTGCGAACCCAGCCGGATACTTTACCATTCTCGAAATAATAGGAACCGTTCAGAATCTGACTGTTGGAGCCGGGTCCGGTAGCGGCCCCCATCAGCTGCCCTTGGTGGGTATACCCCTGCCGGTTTCTCGAATGCTGATAAATCGAACCCTGAGATCGCAATTGCCGGGGGTTGGTGTTTTCCAGATTAACAATCTCGGCATTGATCGCAAGCATGTTTTCATCCGGGAGACGGAACGTTTTCTGAAACCCGGCCATGTAGGAACGGGCGTGCTCCGGTTCGCCCAAGGCATCTCTCATATTCCAGGCATGATCATTACGGGCCCATTCACCGTACACCTCGAATCCACTGTCAGGGAATACCCATCTTCCGTATAATGATAGCTTCTGCGTGAAATTATCTCCACCGCTCGGGTTATCCTCTGTGGCTCTGCTTGATTTGGTCAGCACCTCAAAAACTTTGAATAAATCACTGACCGGCACACCTTCGGGCGGCAGCACTCTGTAGTAGACACGGTTGAAGCCAAGCGTCAGATTGGGTACCGGCGCCGGGTTGATCGAAATATTCAGGCCGGTGATATACCGCTCATCGTTATAGGCGAGTTCATCAAAATAGTCGGACTCCTGCAGCCGGCCCCAAAGCAGGGTGGTTTCCAAATCACCGATGTAGATATTCTGAGGCTGACTCGTTCCGAGAAAATAGTGGTGAAATCCGGGTGCATTATTGCTCAAGATGATCGGGTAGTGCATAGCAGGACCCCACCACCGGTTTTGGTTAGACCATCCGGCTTCAAAGCCCATATAATCCGCTTTGATAAAACTCTGACCGG
>SLQI01000430.1 GCA_007131535.1 Balneolales bacterium
CGGCCTCGCACCCTGGGATGTCGCCGCCGGATCGCTCATCGTTCGTGAAGCCGGAGGAAAAGTCACCGATTGGCTCGGACAGGATAACTGGCTGTTCGGCAGGCGCCTGATTGCCGGTAATAAAGGCGTCCACGCATTTTTACAGAAAGAGATCAAAGATCATTTCAAAAAAGTGCACTTGAGTAATGGGTAGCATTAAGCTTGGGATTTGAAAATCTGAAGCAGCTTATAGCAGGGTTATACAAAATATCCGCAGATATTTCCGTTTTCTTAGAGACACTCATTTAGCTCAAATTTTAAGTGTAAACCACATTCAATTATCCAAGCATAATTAAAATCAATTTCAGCTGTGATTTCACAGGACGACATATCGTCTGCCAATACAAAATTATCCCAAATAGACGGGATCACCCTGGACACCGAATATGCGGTGATGGAACACTTTTATACTATCCAGGGGGAGGGGGCTCACACCGGGAGTGCCGCGTATTTCATTCGACTGGCCGGCTGTGATGTCGGTTGTTCATGGTGCGATGTAAAAGAGAGCTGGGATGCCGATATTCATCCGCGCATTACAGTGCAGAGTATGTTGGAGAGTCTTCTGGAAACACCGGCATCCATCGTGGTGATAACAGGAGGTGAACCTTTGCTGCAGGATCTCGGTCCGCTGACCAAAGCTCTGCACGCGTTGGGAAAGCAAATCCACATAGAAACCAGTGGATCTTCCCCGCTGAGCGGCAGCCTTGACTGGATCACGCTGTCCCCGAAACGCTTTAAGCCCCCGCTGCCGGAAATATATCCCTATGTTGATGAGCTGAAGGTGATTGTCCTTCGGAAAAAAGACCTGCAATGGGCACAGGAACATGCCGCCCGCTGCCCTTCCCGTACAAAGTTGCTGCTGCAGCCGGAGTGGGATACACCTCAGGCCATGCCACTGATGGTTGATTTCGTTAAAGAGAACCCGCAATGGAAAATAAGCCTGCAAACCCACAAGTTCCTCGGGGTGCCGTAATCTTCGGTTAGTCGCTGAGGGGAGAATTTCGGCGTTCAGGTACGCCCCAGCGGGTTACCGCTTCCAGAAGCAGGAAATCATAGACAATATGAGCTGCTATAGCGGCAATCAACCCGGACCAGATAAACAGGTAACCGAGTCCGACACTGAGGGTGAACATCATTACCCCCAGCATCAGGTGGGCAGGGGTTTTAAACAAAAAATAGCCGTGTAGTGCTACAAAGATCAGAGAAGTCCACCAGACCCCTATCAACGGCTGAATAGCACCTCGGAACAGAATTTCTTCGCTGATACCGGCTACAAACGAAATTTGCGTGCGATCAAATAGTGTAAACCGGGTATTGAGCACAAAGTCGATGATCGTGAAATCCCGGATTATTTCGGCTACAGGCGGCTGATAACTTATATAGCCCACAATAGCCGCCGCAACCGCACCAAATAAGACCCCGATTCCCAATTGATGCAACACGGGCATCCCTTCAAATAAGACGGTCACGAGCGGAGTATCATGGAAATACTGATACAGCAGTAAAGCTATGAGGATATAAATCACACCCGAACCCAGCGAAAGTACCAGCAGCTCTTTGGTTGAAACGCCTGTTGGTTTTCCGGGGGGATTGGATTGATGTTCACTCATAATCGATAGCGTACCGTGCCTGGTTATTTTTTACTGTCCCCGGATGATGTCGTCTCATTACTCTCCTTGAAAATCAGCTTCGCCGAAAGAATGTCACGAATTTCCTGGATGGTGGTGGCTTCACTAAGTTGACTGATCATTTCGGGCGATCTGATGAGCCGTGCTAATTTACCCATAATATTCAACGTACGCTGCATGCCGTATTTCGGCGGACTCAGCAGGACGAAGATCACATGGATTGGTTCTTTGACTTTATCGTGGTGGATACCTTTTCGGCTCAGGCCAAGAAAAAGAGTGGGTTCTGAAACATACGAACTGGATGCATGGGTTAACAGCACGCCCGGAAGCTCACCCGGCATGTTGTCGGGATTGACACGCAGCAAGGTGCGGACCGCAGATTGCAATCCACGCTCATTGTCTTTAAAGTGCCCTTTCAGCATATTGCTGATGGCCTGCTCAAATGAAATATTATCCAGCTGGATGGAGATATTCCGTGCGTGAAGATTTGGCAGCCGGTAGGTGCGCTCAAAGTTGATCTGTAATACCGGAATATCCTCCACTACCTGCTCACTTGGATACATAATCATGATATTCAGATCCGGATTTTGCTGTGAGATCCGGCCGGGCAACCGTTCAAGTGATGGCTGCCAGGAAATTGAGCCGTTGCGGGCACTATGCAGGATCAACATATCTGAAGAAGATAGGGTAAGTGCGCCGGTACGGAAAATCCGGTTCCAGTCATCGAGAGGTTGAAATTCGGCCTCAAGTTGGGGCTCTTTCTGTGTGAAGTATTCTTCCAGAATATCAATGTTGCTTTTCGTAGCGACAATTTTCAACTCGGCGCCAAGCTGTTGTACCAGGGTTTTGATGGTATTGATGGAGAGATTAAAGCCCGGCTCCCTTTCGGCAAGCGGCGGCACGGCAAGTACGACCCTCTTTGTAGTATTCAGGGGGTGATCAAACTTGCAGACCATCAACAGCTCATCGGTTTGCTGAAGCAGCTGATCGAGAACCGAGCCGAAAACCCGCTTTCGGGGAGCTGCTCCTCCATCCCAGCCAATAACGACATTGGTAATTCGCAGTTCCTTAATGGCCCGTACGATACCGGAGGAAATATTCATATCCACCCGTGTAACAGGTACGACCGGAATATCAGCCGCTGCCGCATGAACGACGGCATGTGAAAGCATTTTTTCACTGGCTGCCACCTGCTCTTCTACATTTTGATCATCCCGAGCCACTGTCAGCGGAAATAATGGCTCGTTCGAATCTTTACGCCGGATCATAATGGCGATATCAATAAGACTCTGTGAGGTGGCGGGATTGGCCAGGGGTACAAGCAGCCGTTGTGGTGCATCGGCCGGGCTGTAAGCCTTTTGTTCTTCCTGCACGGCTACCCGGCGGCCGGCATTTTCTACGATGGAGGGGCCGATCAGGCAGGATATCAGAATCAGAATCACGACGGCGTTAACAGCCGTATCATCAAAAAAACCAAAATCATAACCAATCAGGGTAACGGCAAGCGTGGCCGCGGCCTGTGGAACGGACAACCCGAATATGGTCCATCCTTCAGCAGAAGTGAGGTTGAAAATGGTCTTGGTCGCTCCGGCCGCCAGAAATTTTCCGACCAGGACCAGAAGGGTGAAAGCCAGGGCAATCAACCAGACATCAATACTCAGTAAAACTTTAACATCTACCAGCATTCCAACGGAGAGGAGGAAAAACGGGATGAACAAAGCATTGCCAACAAACTGAACCCGACTCATCAGGGTGCCGTTTTCCGGTACCAG
The DNA here is from genome assembly GCA_007131535.1 of Balneolales bacterium. Taxonomy (GTDB): domain Bacteria; phylum Bacteroidota; class Rhodothermia; order Balneolales; family Natronogracilivirgulaceae; genus SLJN01. The sequence continues at coordinate 3,440 of SLQI01000430.1, forward strand.
CCGGTTTAGGGAAAGTCCGGCCAGAAATGCGCCGACAATAGCGGCCAGTCCGGCAACTTCAGCGAGCCAGGCGGTCAGGAATAGTAGCGCGATCAGAAATACAAATTCGGTATTGGTCTGGTTGCGCACATTTCTGAAGAAGAGTCGCCCGAGTCTTGGGAGGCCGATAAGAACCGCAGCCGTGTACAAACCGACAAATCCGACAAACTCCAGCCAAAAGCCGGTATTGAGGTCACCTTCAGCTGAGGCCACTACCAAAGCCAGAATGACCAGGGATAAGGTATCGGTGACTATCGTGCCTCCCATAGTCATGGTAACACCGAGGTTTTTGGTTATCCCGATCCGGCTTGCGATAGGATATGCTAATAAGGTATGTGAGCCGACAATGGA
>SLQI01000174.1 GCA_007131535.1 Balneolales bacterium
ATTCCAATTGCTCACATAGAAAATGTGGCATTAAATGCACAGCCGGTCGAGTGGAGTGATTATACGGATGAGCTTGAGTACCGATATACGACTTTAACACTGCCTGAAGTTACATTTTCGCATGGCAATAACTCATTCACGTTTTCATTCAGTGCCATTGATTTTACGAACACCGATAATCTGGAATTTCGCTACAAACTTGAGGGGTTGGAAGAAGAATGGAGATGTGCTGGGCAGGTTCGATATGCCACCTATACCAACCTTCCGGCAGGGAACTATGAGTTTAGAGTACAAGCGCGTAACCGTAAAGGAGAATGGAGCGAATCCGCTCAATATACCTTTTCTATTGATGTACCTTTTTGGTATACCTATTGGTTCTGGGGAGCGATGCTTCTGATATTCGGGGCTGCCGGTTTGGGATTGATGCACTACCGGCGTTACAAATACGAAACACAAACCTTGCAGCGCAAAGTAAAAGAAAAAACCCGGGATCTTACCAACGCGCTCAGGGATAAAGACACCCTGCTGAAAGAAACTCACCACCGGGTAAAAAATAACCTGGCGGTTATTTACAGCCTGCTTGAAATGCAAAAGCAGCATCTGGACAGTCCAAATGCCATTCAGGTAATCAATGACAGTCAGCTCCGGATTAATACGATATCCGAAGTGCATGAGAATTTATATCAACAAGATCGGTTTTCCAGAATTTGTGCTGAGGACTATATCAAAGATCTGGTGAGAAAAATATCACAGTCGTATGACACCGGTGAAAAGTCAATTTCCCTGAAGTTCGATATCGACCGCCTGGATCTGAATATGAAATACGCTATACCCTGTGGGTTGATTCTCAATGAGCTGATTACCAATGCCTATAAATATGCTTTTCAAGAGCGGGATAAGGGGACGATATCTATCAGTATGAAAGATAAGGATGACCAAATAGGGCTTTCTGTCGCTGATGACGGTGTGGGAATGCCGGATGAACAGGATGTATCTCCGAATACTTTGGGGATGTCTATCGTCAAATCCCTAACCCGTCAACTCGACGGAGAACTTGATATTGAAAGCGATGAAAACGGAACCCGGTTTGAAATCAACATTTATAAGCATACAATAATTAAAGATCCGGATTAGTTTGGCCGATCTGTAAATAATCGGGGGGGCTGATGAATAAAATAGGAATACCGACTGATTCCAGTGAAACCGTTTAAGTCCGTCATCGTACTCCCATTAGTTTGAGTTGACTGGAACCTGAGAGTAACAAGGAAAATACATCATGGCCCTGCAACAAATTGATCCGCGGCAACGCATTGCCGATCTGGACGCCCTTCGGGGTTTTGCCTTGTTTGGCATTTTTATCGTCAATATCGTTTACTTTGGCTATCCGTTTCTCAAAATATTCACGGATGCCGAATTATTTACCGGTGCGGGAGATCAACTCACGTTGAGGGTCGTACGATTCTTTTTTGAGGGGAAATTCATCACCCTTTTTTCCTTGTTGTTCGGTCTCGGATTTACGATGATGGCCATTCGTTTTGTGGAACGAGAACTGCCGTTTTACAGGGTATTTTACCGGAGGGTTGCGATGCTGCTGGCTTTCGGCGCAGCACATTTTTTACTTCTTTGGGCCGGAGATATCCTTTTTATCTATGGGTTGTGCGCCATACTTCTGCCTCTCTTTCTCAACCGGTCCGAAAAGACCCTGAAAATCTGGATCGGTATTTTCCTGTTGGTACCCGTATTCATCTGGGCATTATTTGCCGGAATGATCGAACTGGCAATGCACGATCCTGAAATCGCTGCTGAACTCAATCAGGCGCGGGAAGAGATGTATGTTGATGTGGCTGAACAAAATGCCTGGCTGATCAACGCATACAGCTCCGCCTCATTTGCCGATGTATTTGAAGCCCGCATGATTGAAACCGGCTGGATGTTTAAAGGAATGATCTTCAACCCGGGAGGCTTTTTCTACATCATGGCTATGTTTCTCATCGGGGTGCTGTGGGGCAAGCGAAATTATGCCCGCCGTAAGGATGAATTGCTGCCAAATTGGAATCGAAAGGTGAAGTGGATGCTGCCCGCCGGACTCCTCTTTACCATGTTCTATCTATTCGCCTTGAGTCGTACGGATGTGCTTTGGATTGATTGGTGGACCATTATAGGAAGTATACTCTTTATTATGGGAACCCCGCTTTTGACGATGTCGTACTCGGTGCTGTTTATCAACGCCTTTCAACGTATGCGTGATTCTTTTATCGGCAACGGCCTGGCGGCTGTCGGCCGTACAGCGCTTTCCAACTACCTGCTGCAGTCCGTTATTGCAACCACCATTTTTTATGGATACGGACTCGGGCTGTACGCTCAGCTATCGTTACCCCTGTTGATGCTCAGTGCACTGGCTATTTTTGGGGTACAGATGACCTTCAGCCAATGGTATCTGCGGCGGTGGAATATGGGACCTGCCGAGTGGCTGTGGCGGGTAGTGACATATTGGAAAAGGCCGTCATAATGAAAGCAAACCATGATTGAAAAAATCCATTGAATTTAATTACGAAATACGTTCTTTTTTGAGAAGATAGATTTCTTCAAATTTAATCCGGTAGTTGTGAAAGCGATACAAATTGAAAATCCGGGACCGGAATCACGTCTGCTTTTATCCGATGTTTCCGCACCGGAGCCGAAATCGAATGAAGTGCTGATCCGCGTCGAAGCCACGGCAATGAACAGGGCAGATTTACTTCAAATGGCCGGTCGCTATCCGGTACCGGAAGGAGTGACTGAAATTCCGGGTCTGGAAGCATCCGGAGTGGTTGAGGCGGTGGGGACGGAGGTTGAGGGAGTCAAAATTGGCGACCGTGTCTGCACATTACTTGATGGCGGCGGGTACGCCGAGTATGTCACGGTAGATCAACACATGGTGATGCCGATCCCGGACGGGATGTCGATAGAATCGGCCGCAGCTATACCTGAAGTATTTTTAACCGCCTGGCAGGCCTTGTACTGGCTGGCTGTTTTAAAACATAGGGAGACGGTTCTTATTCATGCAGGAGCCAGTGGCGTGGGAACCGCGGCGATACAGCTTGCCCGTACCTTTTCTGATGCCCGGGTTGCCGTGACGGCAGGATCCGACGAAAAGCTGGAACTGTGCAGGTCCCTGGGTGCCGAACTGACGATCAACTATAATCAAAATGATTTTTCTGAGGCCATCAGCCGGCAATGGGGGCGTGCTCAGGTGGATGTTGCTATCGATTTTATCGGGGCTCCGTATTGGAATCAAAACCTGGAAGTACTTACCATGGACGGCAGGCTGGTTATGCTGGCTATGTTGGGAGGTCCGCAGGATGAGCTAAGCCTCGGGAAAATCCTCCGGAAACGATTGACAGTAACGGGCTCCACGCTTCGTAATCGTGCGTTATCCTACAAACAGGAGCTTACCAACGATTTCGCCTCACAGGCGCTCAAACTATTTGAAATCGGGGACCTGAAGCCGGTTATTGACCGGGTTTACCGACTGGATGAAGCAGAGGTTGCCCGCCGCCGGATGGAAGCTAATAAAAATGCGGGCAAGATTGTTCTTCGGGTAAGATATTGAACCTGCCTTTCGAAAAGTTGAACTCATCCGGGTTAGGTTGATTTGAGTATCAAATTTTAGCTATGATAACGTATATTTGACTGCCCGGAATCAGATATCAACAAACCAACTTCATGAGCAGCAATAATCGACTTTTTTTACTGGACGGCACCGCTCTGGCCTACAGGGCATACTTCGCATTTATCAAGAGTAACCTGAAGAACAGTGAGGGCATCCCGACCGGACCGGTTTTCGG
>SLQI01000277.1 GCA_007131535.1 Balneolales bacterium
ATCCACATCACGGATTTGATTCCGATAGTGCTCCTCAAGCCCGGCGACCCACTTGCTGTAAATTTGGTTTCCATTCTCCCCGGTGGCCCGTTCGAAAGCCCGGTTGACATCGTGCAGTCGGCGATCGGTAAACTCACGGGTTATTTCGGGCAAAATCTGCGGACCGAAGCGGTCGGCCAGGTGCCGGGTAAAGCTGAATCCCATGTTATAAACCAGCTCCCGCTCCAGCGCATTCTTGGAACTGAACGTACCCATGGCTTCCAGGCTGTGCTGATTGCCGTCGAGAATACGGGTTCTCAGAATCATATCCCGGATGTTGTCCCAGTCATCATAGTCGATATCCGGAGTCATGTACTGTGCCGTACCTTCGGCCATCCAGGCCGGCATGGAGATAGTGGTAAGAGGATAGGAGATAAAAGCTGAGGGAAAATCATAGAGTACATCCGGACGGCGGACTTCATCATACGAGAGCCACTGTAAATAAGTGGCAGGGTGGCGGCGGCTTGATTTTTTTGAGGCCTGCAACTGGATGATGTGGACAAATTCATGCGTGATCACATTCCGAAGCCAGTTGTGGGTACCGCGCAGTGGAGTATCAAGGGCCGGCAGCCAGATTTCAATTTTATTATCAAAGAAAAAAGCTGCCCCGTTGCCGTAGTCTTCCCTGTCGAGCATTAAGATGCTGATCTTTTGATCGGGCTCATAATCATAAAAAGAAGTAACCGGTTCATAGATTTCCTCGGAAATTCGGGAAGCTACCTGCGCGGGCCGGTCGTTGCCTTCCTGGTAGTGAATCAGGAAATGATCACTTTCGATGGTGTACCACTCCAGGTGATTATGGGGGTAATTATAAAACCGGGGACTGGTCTGGCCCAGGGCGGTCTGCAGGATTCCGCCAATCAGGGTGGCCATCAACAAAAGAATGAGCCCGGATTTGATAATATGTGAGCTACGAGTATTCATCAGTGCTGTACCACAATTTTGATCATCCGGGAATCCCGGTCGTTTCCGTTGCGGGCTTCCACACGGCCGAAATACACGCCGCTGCCCCACGAGGAAGTATTGATTTCGACTTCTTCGGGTAAGCCGCCGTTGGTTTCCCGTTCGGTTTCATAAATTACCCGCCCGCTCATGTCCGCAACTTGTATAGATACTTCGGCGGATTCGGAAGTTTCATACCGGATGTAGGTGTGATCATTTGCGGGATTAGGCCAATTGTAGGTTTCGCTGGAGTTGAGCAGGCCGGAAAACGCTGTCTGCTCCGACTCTCCCGCAGGGGTGGAGTATATTTTGTTATCCTCAAATTCCCCATAGGCTCCGGGCCAACGTATCTCGCCGGCATCGTGAAATTCCCAGGTCGTCAGATCCCCCTCATGGCTGATGGCGGTCAGCCGATTTCCGATAAATGCAGGATGTACAGGCGTATCGTTCTTGTCTTGAACGGCCCCCGCAAACAAAGGGAAGTTTTCCCGGATGGGCCGCAGCTGATGAGTGTAGGCTATGATTTCCAGCCCGTAATTATTCTGCACGGCGATTAAAAGTTCGGTATCCCCGTTTCCGTTGATATCGGCAAGTAAGGGGGTGCCGGTGAAGCGATAGCCGTCCGGTGGGCGAACCGGGAAGTTATCAAGGATGGCTCCGTTTTGGTTTTTCCCGATCAGCTTGTTGGCCTCAGAGTCGACAAAAACGGCATCTATGCGGCCATTGTCCGTCCAGTCTACAAGGGCGGGCAGGCCGGTTTTTCGGTCTCGCACCCACGGATGAAGTTCCGCTTCATCCGGATTTATATAATAAAGGCTTCGGTCTCCCAGTAGAAAAAATCCGGGATCAGCTTCTTGCAGCGCGCCGGCGTATAACCGCCTGTTGTTTTGCAGTTCCGAGGGGAGCGACACCGTTTCTCCATCCGGCAAATGAATACGTTCACGATCAACAGCAACCTGCATCCCGTTGATTCGGGCTGATCGCTGTTCAGGTCTTCCGGTTGACTGAAGTTCCTGATCTTCAATAATGTACTCCGTCTCATCAACATAGAGCCGTGTGTTTTCCCGGCTGATGAGCGCCGGAATGTCGAAGTCATCTTCAATCGAAAAGATCTCTTCCCAGCCGTTTTCAGTAAACTGCCATTGTGCAACCCGGTTGGGACCCTCGCTGATAGTTGAGGAAATTACATCGGAGCCGGATATCAGGGGCTGATTGCCGGAAGGCAGCTGAAAATCGAAAGCCTCTTGCTCGGGGGAGGTCGGGTTGACAGCACGTAAACCATTGGCGCCCGGTATAATGAGCACGGTGTCCTGTTCCGTAGTTACGGCATCAATCGCAAGTGGAAAATTTTGTGAGCGATCGGGCGGTGTAACCGTTTCGAGACCATTTAAATCCGTCTCTATCCGGTTGCGGGAAAAAAGTTCGTTTTCAGCTTTCCTCAACCGGAAGGTAGCCGTGGGGAGGTTGTCGGAAAAATTGTAGAACTCAATATCGAGCGGGCTGCCGGAGGCGGTGCGGGTGCGGGGCTGGGTGTCCGGGGCGAACCGGTTTTCGTAAACGACGATGCTGTCCTGAGCCTGGGTGATAACGGTGAAATCATTGCCGGCCCACCAGAAGTCGAAAGCATGCCCCTGGAGAAAACGGGAGTCGTCGCCCCGACTAAGGGGGCGGCCGATATCATGCGCTCCGTCGGCTTCGATTAAATTAACCCCGCGCCGGTCAGGATGAGCGTTGACGGCGTTATCATCAATGTTGCGGCGAATGACGGATTCATCTATGTGCCAGATGAGAATGCCGCCGTTAAGCTCGCGTTCCTGATCATCCACATCAAATTCATCGCCTTCTACGTTATCCAGCCCGCCGGGCAGACTCCAGTCAAAATTGGAGACATCGACGACAACTCCGGGTTCCATGATTTCATCATAATCGGAATCATCGAATGGGTCGAAACGCTCTTCATAGTTGTCGAACGTGTAATCTCTGTATTCGCCATCCGGAGTGCGAATGGTGATTGTAACCCCATCGCCATGCGGATCCCGGTGCCGGTTTTCGAGTAGAAAATATTCACCGAGAGAGATATCAAAACGGCCGAAAGGCTCATCGTCGCGGAGTGAGACAGCTGGTAATTCCCACTCTTGGCTATCTTCGAGGTTAAGCCGGTTGCTCCCGGCCCAGCCAAGGTACTTTTTTTCCCAGGCGGATGGTTCCGGTGGAAACATGCCCCGGTAAGAGAAAATTGAGGCACCGTCCATCAAACCAAATCGTCCGATTCCGGATTCACCGGTTTCGGTATTGAACAGATCCGGCAGACCGATAAAACTGCCGATATTGGCAGCGAGAATTCCATTGATCGAGAGCTGGAGTACAAATTCGCTTCCCTCAATATCTTCACCCCTGCGGGATTGGGTTTGGGGCAGGATGGCGGTGTTGGTCACGGAAACATCGGAGTCATCAACTTCAAATCCTTCGAAATCCGGGTCGTCCAATAGCCGGGAGAGGGCATCCCGGCCCATGTATACCGAAGGAATATCCTGCGGGGTTTTATCCAGAGTGGTTCCGAGCAGTTCAAGATCCCGGCCGGCGCCGGCATGGAAGACAATGAACATGGTCCGGTCGGGATCCAGTCCGGTGAGATCGGCCTGACCGCTTTCCCGAACGTTCTGCCATGCATCTTCCGCAAGTTTTGCCAGCTTGTAATTTTGGCTGTCATCTTCTCCGACGGGAGCATAGTCGGCCATTACTCCATCTACCTGAACAACTTCCGGAAGAACCTGATAAGTTACCTCAAGCCGGCCACCGGACACCCGTTCGAAATAGTTTTTGGCAAATTCGAGGTGAGCTTCAAAGTAGGCCCGGTCATGCGGAAGGGGATCAATGATGATCTCCTCGCTATCCAGAAAGTCCAGATCAAAAGTACCGTCGCCGGTGGTGAATCGGTTTTCTTCCGGCTCAAATTCTACCATAACGGCGACAATGTCGATATTGCCCTCAGCTCGTTCCGGCGGACCGGGAAATGCGGCCATGACCGACTGAGGCCACATTACGAGAAGGGGAAAAAAAATAAGGAGTACAGCTTTTAGTGCTGTACTCCCGGTCGTTGACAAAATCAAATGCATGTAAGTGTACAAAGAACAGCCGTGGTTAGAATGATAACAAGGCTGTCAGGCGGATGGTATCGGCCAACGGGTGATCTTCCTCCAGCGTAAAAATGTAACTGAAATCAACCCCGATAATACTGTAGCGCAGTCCGGCCCCGAATGTGAGAAATTCCCGGTTACCGTTATTGGGAGCTTCGTAAAAGTAGCCGGTTCGCACTGCAAACAGGTTATCATACCAGTATTCGGCTCCGACACCGATCATGAATTGCTCGGCGAGTGAAATTTCAACATCCCCCTGCCCATCATTCCAGGTGACGGTATCCCAGGAATTGAAAAGTGCGGAAACCGGTCCCATGGCAGTATGATCTTCATTACGGCGAGCCATGATCTTGGAGTAATCATTGCTCAGGCGCAGGGTATTGTAGCCTTCTCTATCCAGATCCATCTTGTAGGTCCATCCGAATCGAAGCATAGTGGGCAGCGGATCTTTCTGCTCTTCGTCAGCATATTGAATATGCGGCCCGAGGTTGGACAAGTTAACCCCGAACCCGGCTTTTGCGTCGCGCCCGGCAATATTGAAATAGTTGGATTTGTACATGGTGGCCAGGTCAACACCAACGCTGAGTCCGTTTTGGGCTTCCTGCCCGCCGACGTCCAGACCCGTCGGTACCAGGTTGCTGTAAATCATGCGCAATCCGGTACCAATAGCCCAGTTCTGGTTCAGGTTAAATCCGTAGGAAAGGCCGGTGGCAAGCTCATAGCTGCGGAATGTACCGAGCTCGTTACCGCTTTCATCGGTATGGGTTTGCTCACCGAGGTTCAGAAATGTGATATGTCCACCAATCGCTCCGAGACCTTCCACATAATAACGGCCTACGAGGTAATCGTAGAACAGGTCCGTATCAAAGTTAGGAAGCCAGTTAGCGTGGGTAATACTGACTTCATTTCCTTCCTGGAAAGCCAGGCCCGCAGGATTCCAGAATACCGCATGGGAGTTATCGGCAAACGCGGCACCGGCATTACCCATGCCGGCCATGCGGGAATCAGGTTCAATTTGTAAGAATGGAACAGCCGTAATGCCAGGTTGCGCTTTGGTTATATCATTGCTGATAAACCCGGCAATTAAAGAGAATGCCAGAAGGGTGAGTAATTTTTTAGTGAGCTTTTGCATAGTTTTTTGCCATCTTGCTGTTATGGGAATCCGCTTAGTGACTACCCGGCTATGTAAATTAGCGCAGAATCACTAAACGTTCAATATGATCCGTACTTTTTGATCCATTTGAGGTTTCTGTGCGCACCCGTACATGGTATATATAGGTGCCGTTCGCAAGACGATGACCGTCATCGTCGTATCCATCAAACTCTATTTGTACCAGATTCCCTGAGGGGATAACACCTTCCCGGTTGATAGTACGCACCGGTGTACCGGCGGGGGTGAAGATGCGTATCATAACATCCAGCGCTCCACCCGGTTGATTATGCTCAAAAACGAATCTGGTAAAATTGTGCATCGGGTTGGGATAGTTGTACACATCCCGAACTACCAGGTCATCCCCCGATTGTACTTCAAACTCAACTGTTTCTTCACCGGGATTGTTAAAAATGTCCCATGCTCTTACCGTCAGCTCATAACGGCCTTCGTCAAGGCCGGTGATGGGATATTCGATTGAACCCCGGGTGAAATCATTGAGTTCACTCTGATAAAAATCGTTTAAAACAAAAGTCTGCTGCCCCGTATCATCCGGGTTTTTTCGCAGGATGGCCACCAAATCATGTCCGATGCCGCCTGAAGTGTTAATGCCGCTTTCATCATGAAGATTAACCAGCAGCGTCGGATCTTCGTTGACCATATCTCCGCTGAAAAAGCTTTCGTCGTTTAAATAAACCTCCATTTCCGGTCCTTCTCCGTCATCTTCGGCATCAGGGTTTAGCCCGTTGACGCTGAAGTTGGCGAATGAGCCAACGGCATCCGTATCCGGGCCGCTGGCATACAGGTGGATGCGCCCGGGATCATCGGAGTATGCAATATTTTTCGGAATGACGAACTCTCCGTTAAAAACCCCGTTTTCCACGGATACCTGCCCGTTGAACAATAAGTCGTTCTGAATGTAGTAACCGCAGTTATCCAAGGTGCATCGTCCGGGGATCCAGTCGCGATCGGAGGGGTAGCTGATAAGGCGTTCGGCATCAAAGAGCCGAAGTGTTGCGTTGCCATTAAAGTCGGTAAGGGGCTCTCCGGAGTAAGATACGGCTTGCCCCTGCACTGATACATGATCCAGGGCACGGAGGCGGATAGAATCCTGTTCGGCAACCGGCTCTCCGTTAATATGGGTGATTTCCATTTTTTCTTCCGGCAGTCCGATCCGCATGGCCGGATCTCCAAGGAGGCTGAATTTTCGATTGTTGAAGGATGCGCCGTAGGAAGTGTTTTTGGTGTTACGGAAAATATCTCCAAGCGTTTGCGGTCGGCCGTCATCATCCCGCCGAACCATTTCGCGGGTGAGCTCAACGTTGAGCCCGAAATTATTCGCGCCGATACTGCGGCTGGTGAAAACTACACGTGTGGTGGTTAAGGCAGCAACAACCCCTCCGTTTTCGTGCAAGAGCATTTTTTCGGCTCCCGAGTAACGTTCGTTATCATCATACCGCCCGAATTCACAGGTTGCCGTTACAAAGATGGAAAGATTCTCACTATTGTTCAGGCGCGGGATGTCATCAATACTGAAAAGCCGCTGGTCGGTCAGCCAGCGTTCGTTACCATGACCGGAAAAGTTCATAACCAGCGACCCATCATTAAACCGGTCTATGAGAGCCTGAGTCGCTTGAGGCACCCGTGCTCCGGCAGCTGTACTTTCTATGGGATAGTCGATTTGATAGATTTTATCGACCCGAAGTCCGGTTTCTTCGCGATCAATCTGATCGGCTGTTACATCCGCGTTGACGATGTGCAGGTCGTCGTCGTTGCCGCTGGGTACCTGGTCGTCATCGGCGATAAACGTAAACAGAGAGCGCCAGTCCTGTCTGTTGGCATCGTTTTCGTAGGTTTGAATCTTGTCGATTAGCAACTCGGCCTCTTCGGGAGTTTGAACGGGGAAGCGGCCTACCCCCATATCAATTCTTTCAGTAGATCCTGTCGGCCATTCTCCTTCTTCATCATCGAGCAGTGCAAACCAGTCGTCACTGGCAAAGGTGTTCGTTCGGTGGACCGATTCTTCACTTTGAAAAGTCATGACCAGGTTTTCCATTCTGGCCCCCGCCATAATTCCTTTGTGATCAAAGGTTGCGTTACCGAAAAGCAGCAGGTGTTTCGGAGCTTCCCGGCCGGCACTCAGAGCCCGGTCGTAGAGGAATTTGACGTAATCACGCAGGGCTACGAAATCCCGAACACCGCCGTTGAATTCATCCAGTATTTGCTGCTGAGTTACGACAACAGGGGTAAGTCCGTCTTGCTCAGCCCGGTAATCGGCTAACTTGTGGGCCTGTTCATATAATCGCTCGTGGGTGATAATGATATAATCCGGATGATAGGAAATGCCCCGGAGATTTTGGTTCTCAAGTCTTTCCCCCTCAAGAGGTTGATAAAAATCACCCTGAGCAATCATTCGGGTTCCGGGCTCGGTATGATAATTTATCTCATAATTGTTACCGGCTGAACTAACCGGCAGCCAAACCGGCTCAGCGGGATTGCTGATTTCCATGACATAAGGCTCATTTTCAAAACCCTGAAGTCGGTAAGCAGCGATTTCGGATACTGACCCGTCATCCGGGGTGTTGAATAAAAGTTTTTCTTCCCGGGCTATGAGTTCCCGTGTTAGGTGCAGGTTGATGTAATCGATCCACCCCCTGCCGCCGGAGTGACCGGAAATGAAGCTGGCCTGCAGGTCGATTTGCTCATCCGGGGCCGATAAGTTTGAGGTTTCAAATGATTCGGAAGTGATGCGGGCAGAATAATGCTCGGAGCCGGAGTAATTACGGATGGAAGGAATAGATATCGGGTCGAGGGATTCATCGTTCAGGTAGAGTTGAAAACTTGAACCCGCAGTTGAGCGCCCCGCAACACTTATATGGAGTTCAACGGGTTCGGAAAGATCAACCCCCGGTACGTTTTCATTAAAAATGTTAACCCGCTGTCCGCCGCCGGTTGCTTCAAAAACTTGTCCGAACCAGCCCAGACCGGATTTGATCCCGCTTTCGGATTTATGCTGGTGTTCTTCTTTCCATAGAAGCTCCCGAAACGTTTCGACCGTACGGGTCGGGTTGTTCAGGGATACGGGATCAAGCCGTTCACCTTCGGAGCTGCCGATTTTCAGGAAAATGGTATTCCGGCGGTCGCTGTGATGCTTTTGATGAGCAAATCGTTCGTTTTCATCATCATAATACACGCGGTTCACCGAATTGCCGAAAAAGATGATGCGATCTCCGTCATCAAAACTGCCGTTGTCTTCTCCTTCTACGATTACCGGAACCTGACTTAACTCCGGCCGCGGTGCATCATTGCGATAGGGCAGCGGATAGCCGTCAGTTGACCATATCTGCAGGTTACGGGGATCGATTTGATCAACCTCAACCCCAAGCGATTCAAGATAATCACGGTCTATTTCATAAATACCTTCTTCTTTAAACGGAATCCGGTACCATTCACCGGATTCAAGGGGGGAATTGGCGGATTCAAAAGTTTCCGCCGTTTCTGCTGCTCGCTGTTGGGTAGTTTCAGCCGGTTTATATACCCGGAAGGATAGCCTTCGAGCTACCTGAAAACGGGTGGTATCGGCTTGATCTCTGCGGGTGGTATGCGCAATAAGTGAAGCCACACGTTTGCCCCGCTTCATACCGGGGTTTTTAGTTTCCAGGATCGGAGTGCCGGTCGGGCTGATATTATCCATCAGCGGCTGGTGGTATCCGGCAGTATCCGGCAAGGTGACAGTGACCGTTTCCTGGTCGAGAATTTCGTAGCTCCTGCCTGAACTATAGGGAATAGTTAATTGATGAGGAAGCGAAATGCGAAGATCGTCATTCCGGATCTCATAATCGGTAAACCGATCGGTCTCCTGTACTTTTTCCAAAGTCTGAGCTGCGCCGGTTGCACTCCAAAGCAGGATAAACGCAAATAGTCCGGCGAACTGCCTTATTCGGGGTAGCATTGTTTTGAGCGAGTTACGATACAAATTCGGTGTATAAATAATGACGTTAAATACGAATGGTATCGGTTATCGCAATAGGCAGTTTTTGTTTAATTCGGGTTGAGCAATAATGTAATTTAAAAAAGTAAATTAACGTGAACAAATGTTAATTTAAATTCCAGCTCTAATTTGAACAGATAGAGCAGGTTGACTAAAAAGCCCCGGAAACCGGCATGCAGGTACCGGGTCCGGGGCATGAAGTCATTAAATCACAGGTGGTTTAAGCCATTTCCACGACCAGTGCTGAGGCTCCGCCCCCTCCGTTGCAGATTCCGGCACAGCCAACCTTGCTGCCGGTTTGTTTAAGCGCATTCAGCAGGGTTACAATTATTCGGGTACCGGAACAGCCAATCGGATGCCCCATGCTGACAGCCCCGCCATAGATATTCACTTTTTCGGGATCAAGCTCCAGAATCTGATTGTTGGCAATCGATACTACCGAAAAAGCTTCATTGATTTCGAATAAATCCACATCGGCTTTGGACATACCGGCTTTATCCAGTGCTTTGGGGATGGCATCGGCCGGGGCGGTAGTAAACCACTCGGGTTCTTTGGCCGCCGAAGCCTGACTTTTGATTACGGCAATCGGGGTGATGCCAAGAGATTCGGCTTTCTCCCCGGACATAACCACCAGGGCGGCTGCTCCGTCGTTGATCGTCGACGCATTGGCGGCCGTTATGGTACCCTCTTTATCAAATACCGGCTTCAGCTTTGAGATTTTATCAAACTTCACATTAAAGATTTCCTCGTCGCTATCCACGACTTCGGTTTCGCCTTTGCGCCCCTTTATTTTAACCGGGGTGATTTCTTCTTTAAACCGTCCGTCCTCATGGGCTTTCTGGCTTCGCCGATAAGACTGTTCGGCGTATTGGTCCTGATCTTCACGGGAAATATTGCACTCACGTGCGCAGATCTCACCGGCATTACCCATGTGAAAATCTTTGTAAACATCCCACAGACCATCTTTAATGATGCCGTCTAAGGTTTTGCCGTGCCCGAGTTTGGAGCCGAATCGCTCAGCGGGCAGGTAGTAAGGGACGTTGCTCATGCTTTCCATCCCTCCGGCTACCACAACTTCCGCATCCCCGGACTGAATCATGTTGGCGGCATACATGACAGATTTCATCCCGGATGCGCAAACTTTATTAACGGTCGTACAAGGTGTCTTGTGTGGCAGACCGGCTTTCAAAGCGGCCTGGCGGGCCGGAGCCTGACCGATTCCGGCGGTGAGGACGCATCCCATAATTACCTCGTCGACCTGATCGGGAGAAAGGCCGCTGTCTTTCAATACCTGGCCGATGGCTGCCGCTCCCAAGTCCGGTGCGGTTTGTTTTGCGAGTGATCCTCCGAATGAACCTATCGGTGTGCGCCTGGCGGCTGCAATGACTACATCTTTCATAATAATGGCGTTTTAATGGTTGCTGTTTACTTAATTGTTTATCTCGTTCAATTCATTTTGATGAACCCGAATACCGTATTGGGCAAGGTCTTAACGCTACCACGAATTTGCGGATATAAGCTGCTGATAATCTCCATGATTTAAATCTCCGATTCGTCCCTCCACCGGATCAGCTGCCAGGGATCCGTACTATCCGGGCGGACCAAGGTAAAACTGGCTGCTCCATCGGTACGGAGCAGATCATTGGTCTCCAGCAGCACCGTCAGATCAAACCGGCGTACGGCTTGAGTCCGGGTTTGGTCTTCATTGATATTCATAGAGATAAAATTACTCCAATGCAGTTGTATATCCAGTGCCTGCAGGAACAGGTTATAGGTGCTGAACATATCCTCGGTCCGGCTCCAGGTGACGTCCACATTCTCGTTTTCGTCTCTGAAGGTGAATTCAAAGTCCGGGTGCAGCAGGGGCCCGTACAAAGAAGTATCTCTCAGCTCGTATGCATTTTCAAAGCGTTGATAGAAACCTTCAATTGTGGTGGGATCTCCCAGGATATCATCCAACGGATCTTCGTCGGATTCTCCGGGCGCAAACGGGTTGATGCACCCGGAAAACCACACTCCGAGAAATAAGACCAAAGATGATATGGCCAACACCCGCCCGGTCATATCAGATGGAGTCCAGAGCCTTGTCGAGATCGGCAATCAAGTCCGACTCATCTTCGATCCCAACGGAAAGCCGGATGAGAGAATCACTAAGACCGGCCTTGATGCGCTCCTCACGAGGAATGGAGGCATGAGTCATACTTGAAGGGTGGCTGATCAAAGATTCCACACCACCGAGGCTTTCGGCCAGTGTGAACACTTTCGTGGCGCTCATCATATCGTGGGCTTTTTGCACGGAATCGTCTTTCAGGCTGAAAGAAACCATAGCCCCGAAACCGGACATCTGCTGTTTTGCTATGTTATGTCCCGGATGGTCTTCAAAACCGGGATAGAGCACTTTGCCGACTTTGGGATGCTCGCGAAGGTGATGTGCGATAGCTTTGGCATTGTCGCAGGAGCGCTCCATGCGTACGGCCAGCGTTTTGGCACCCCGGAGGGCAAGGTAACAGTCCATCGGACCCGGAACTGCCCCGGTAGTTTTTACCTGAAACCTGATTTTTTCCATGATCTCCTCGTTCGAAGAACAAACGGCCCCGTGGATCAAATCGGAGTGGCCTCCCAGATATTTGGTGGCCGAATGAACGACCATATCAATTCCCAGCTCCAGCGGCTGCTGCAGATAGGGGGAGGCAAAAGTATTATCCACCGCGCTGATCAGCTTGTGTTTCTTCGACAGGTCCACCATGGCCGGAATATCTACGATATTGAGCAGCGGATTGGTCGGTGTTTCGATCCACAACATTTTCGTGTTGTCGGTAATGGCGGCGGCAGTCTCATCAACCGAAGCCATATTCACAAAAGTGAAATTGATGCCAAGCGGCTGAAATACCTCGGTAAACAGGCGGTATGTGCCCCCGTACAAATCGTTGGAAGAGACGACATGATCGCCCGGACGCAGCATTTTGATGACGGCGTCCATAGCCGCGCATCCACTGGCAAAACTTGCGCACTGATCCGCATTTTCAAGACTGGCCAGCAGGTCTTCAAAAGCCGTTCGGGTCGGATTCGTAACCCTGGCGTATTCATGACCTTGATGTTTGCCGGGGGCTTCCTGAGCAAATGTGGAAGTTTGAAAAATGGGCGGCATCACAGCTCCGGTAGTTTCCTCAGGATGCTGTCCTCCGTGAATGGTTCGGGTATTGAATTTCATGAAAGCGCTTTTTTGAATGATTTAGAAATAATTTCGATAAACTATCAATACAATATAGTTGGTTATTAGCGCAGTTCACAACCCGGAGTTTAGAATGTGGATGGTAATGATCGATTAGTTTTAGCCACGGATCTGCACGGATTAAAGCGGATGGTAAGGGCTATATCAAGCTGTCCGCCCACGCACAGGCCTGGAGTTTTCTGACCATCATCAAATTCATGTTGAATCCACGGTTAAAAAAAGGCCACCTGCGATTGTGTTTCCAGCCCGAATTAGTTTCAAGAAAATCATGCAAATAAAAAAAGCGGCAGAAATTTGCTTCCGCCGCTTTTTTTTGAAACTGGTTGTTCCGGTAAAATTATTCAAATTGCTCCCGGGCATGGTCGGCTTTTTCCGTCTGATCGGTAAAAGAATAAAGTTGAAACAGCGACTCCCAGTAATAGGCCGGATCGTCGGTTTGTTCAACAATTTCTTCAAAAAGCTCAATGGCAGAATGTGCGTACTGATCTACGAGATGATTAAGTTCTTCGAGATATTCATCGCTGCCAACGCCGGTTCGGATATCGGAAAGTTTAGCCGTCAGATTCTGATAAAAAATCGCTCGGGCCGAAATGATATCTTCTGAAGAAGGAGCCAGTTCTTCGGCTTCGAGAAATTTGTTTTCAGCTTGTTCAGCATAGCTTAGGGCATTATTAAAGGCAGACCTGGTTTCATCATCGAGTGGGTTGCTGCGGTATAGCTCGATCCATTGCTCAAACCTCTGAACCGAGATGCCGTAAAACTGCTTGGCATAGGTAAGGGTATAGTCCGGGTTATCCGGGTTTTGGCGGATAATATCTTCCAGAATCTCTACAGCTTTGTAATGCTCCCCGGCTTGTTTGAGGGTATTGACTAAACCGTGTGACAGATTCAGGTCTTCATATCCGCGATCTTGGAGTTTATGGTATGAAGTCAGTGCCTGCTCATATCTTCCGGCATGGACAGCCAGATAGGCATGCCGCTCAATCAAAGGTTGATGAAAATCGGGCATACGGTCGACGGCCCGATCAAGCATTTCAAATGCCTGTCCGGCATCATCGAGTTTAAGGTAGGCGTCTGATGCAAGCTCATACGATGAAATGCTATCCGGTTCAATTATGATGGCATTGTGCAAGTAAGCCAATGCGAGGTCTGCTTCATCACTCCCGATATTTTCGGCTTCTTTCAGTTTGGTGTAACCGAGGTTGTGTTCATTACTCCAGGAGGATTTTATCAGGTATTCAATATCGGAAGTAAGGCTTCTGCGTCTTTGATCTTCCAGTAGTGAAAGGGCCGAATCAAAAGACGCTCTCATGTTCCGGTAGTATTCTTCACGTTGTGATATGGCATTTTCATCCATAGCCATTTCGTGATAGACAACCCCCAGATAGTAGTGAGCCTCGGCGTCCTCCGGGTCATTTTCTATTGCGGTTTCAGCGGCTTGAAGCGCGGTGCGTAAATCGCCGTCATTGATATGCTCCCTCGTGTTTTCGATGTAGGGGTTGGGGGCACTGCAACCAAATAAGAACCCGAATGCAAGCACAAGGCCTGCGATTCGGGTTGAATGGGGTATTACCATATGGATTTGAGAAAAATTAAAAGATTAGCAAAAGGATTAATGTTGCTGTTGCTGCTGATCTTGCTGCATTGGCATATCATCAAATCCGGCTTTTTCCTGAGCCTCGAGCGCTTTTTCTTCTTCGCCAAGGGTCACATAAATTTCAAACAGTGACCTCCAGCTCTCCTGGTCGTCCGGGTCGATTTCTACAGCTTTCTCAAAATAGGGAATGGCTTCGCGCAGAAAATCCCGAGCCTGGGCATCATGTTGATCTATTTCCTCAGGGTCGTTGGAAATATTGCGCTTGTCAATTTCATTAGCCCCCTTGTTTTGATAGATAATCCCGAGGGTATGATAGATGGCCGGATCTTCAGGAGCCATTTCTTCAGCCTGGCGTAGTTCGGTAACGGCCTCATCAATAAACCGACCGGCTTCTTCTTCGTACTCAGCCCGCTTTTCTTCCAGTTCGTGGATGACTTCTTCCATCTCATCGAGCTGCTCTTCGGTGAAACCTTCCTCACGAGCCGCTTCCTGGATTTCGCGTCGCTGATCCATTATTTGCTCGTTGATCTCCCGGATGTCATCGTCAATTCTAAGAGCAATCTGATACATCTGGGTCGCATAGACAATACGATACTCGGGGTTATCCGGGTCAGCCTCGATCAAATCAGAAACGGCATCGATAGCCTCATCGGTTCGGCCTTCTTCAAAATACATGTAGGCAAGCTCCTGCACGATCTCAATTTCATCCGGAAACCGGTCACGGGCATCCAGCATGATGTCGATCGCTTCGGAAAACTCATCTTTTTGCTGATAGAAGTTGGCCAGGCGATAGTAGCTGTACAAGTCGTCGGTTTTGCCGAGATCGTCAAGAATTGCCCGGGTTACCTGAATGGCTTCATCATATTCGCCGAGTGCGGCATGAACTTCAGCCAATACGGAATAGGGCTGAATGGAGTCGGGCTGAATCGTCTTGGAGTTGATGAAGTGATACTTGGCCAGTTCAAGAGAATCTCGCTCTGAGCTGACAATGTCATCGCTCAGCATTTCGATTCCGGTGTTAAACTCGGTACCCCAGATTTCAAATATAAACTCCTCCATGTCGTCCTTGTCACTGCCAATGGTAGTGGTTTGGGCGTCATAGAGTTCCAAGGCCGTATCGAACAGACCGCGTGCTTCCCGGTAATCCGGTTCGCGTTCTTTTGGATCCCCGGCAAAAGCGCGTGAAGCCAGGGCAACCCCTTTTAAGTGAAATCCTTCGGCATTGCTGGAATCGGCTTCAATGGCAGCATCAGCACTTTCTATGGCTGCGTCGTAATCCTCTGTCAGTAGAGAAAGACGAGCCGATTCAATATTCGGATCAGTACCGCATGCTGCCAGAAAAATTAATAGTGCCGGAAGCAATATCGGATAAAAGCGTTTCATGATTTTTGCTTTATGTTAAACTTGTATTTCCAATTTGATAAATCTACGTATAGATGGTACTATTCTCAATACGTATTCTAATCCTTGCATAGTACCCCGTAGAATATAGAATTGACTATGATTTGAGGTGAAAATAGCAGAATAATTATTTAAGATAAACTTGCATAAACCGTAACATCACAATTATTTAAAAACTATGACACGAAGAAAAGTTATTCATACCCCCAATGCTCCGGAAGCCATCGGACCTTATAGCCAGGCTATTGATACCGGTGATGTGATCTATGTTTCCGGTCAAATTCCCATCGACCCGAAAACCGGTGCTTTTGCCGGGGAAGATATCAGCACACAAACCCGGCAGGTAATGGAAAATGTAAAAGCAATTGTTGAGGCTGCCGGTTCATCCATGGATAGAGTCATAAAATGCAGCATATTCCTTGCTGATATGGGTGACTTTCAAACCGTAAATGAGATCTATGGCTCTTATTTCGGTGATGAGCCACCGGCTCGTGAAGCTATTGCTGTTAAAACTCTTCCCAAAAATGCCAGGGTTGAGGTAAGCTGCATTACCGGCAAGTAAGCGCACATTCCAGGCGGAAGTTCAGGGTTGGCTGTTTCTCAATTAAGTTTCCATCGAGACCGGCTTAGTGAGCTTCCGCTTTCATTGTTCAAAAAACCTGGCCACGCCTCCAGCGATCCAGTATATACTGATAGTCCCGGTCGTAATACCGGCTGCGTTGCAATATGTAATTGTTACCCGGGTAGGCCCGGCCGGTACTTCTACTGCGTTCAAAAATAAAAGTTCCGGCATTCATCCCGCGGTCCCGGGTATAGTACCACACCATTCCGTCAATTGAGCGTTCCTGATGATCCGGCGGGCCGTACAGGATATAGATCATGCCGGGATCGGTTTTCCAGCCCGGCTTATGGTTGGAAAACATCAGGTTGGCTTCTTCAACCCTGGAGAAATACCGGCGGATCATATTTTTGGCCATGTTCCGGTTTTGGTAAAGACCGACAAAAAAAGCTTCAAAGTTTTTCCGGAGCGTGTCAGGATTTTCAGCTGTCACAATTTGATCAAACTCCCGGGCGCGGGTAATGTAGATCAGAGCTTGTGCCATTTCTTTAATTTCGGTGATATACGGGAACCCCTCGGGCATCACCGCAAAGTCACGGGCACGGTAAATCAGCTCATCGTTATCCTCATCAACCAGATCCGAAGACTCAACCTCTAACCGGTAATTGCCTTGATCTAATGGTGGGAGTTCGAATTCAATTTCAACTACTCCTTCGAGTTGAGAGATTTCCCGCGAAACCGACTGCAAAGTATCCGGCTCGCTATAGTCAATACCCCTGTATTGCAGGCTGCCTTGTAAAGGAGTGTGCATGAAAGGCAGACGTGCCGGTTCGGCATCATAGTCAAACTTCAGCAGCCGCATGTTAAATTCCGCCTGTTCTTCAATGCCATCGATATACAGCTGGATAGAACTTTTGAGCGAATCGTATCCCTCTTCAAGGTGGTAGCCGGATTCCGGGCGGAAGTAATCCCCGGTAAGGCTGAGTAAACGCAGTTGTCCCATTACGAGCTTTTTCTGCCTCAGGTCGGGTATTTCAATATTTTGCTCCCGGGAAAAGTCTTTATTGGTTGAATTATCCGTTACCGTGGTATTGATTCGATATTTACCCGGCTCCAGTGAGTACAGGGAGATATGGCGGTAGGTGCCGGATGGGGTATTTGTATCGGGGGAGTCCGTTATCAGCGTATCTTCGAGGATATCATTGTAGACCGTCCTGTAGCTGTCAGAGTCATCCGGGTTCTGTTTCAGGATTTGAATACGCTTGGTGATCACGGAGGAAAACTGATCCTCAGAAGATTTTCGGAAGTAGAGGTTGTTTTCCGGGATCTTAAACTCAATTTGCAGGTTATCTTCGTACTCAGGCTGTATCGGATTATAGACGGATAAATTGTAGCCGGGGTATCCCGGAGAATACAGCTCAATTTGCCCGTGCTCAATGAATGCTTCTTTACCCGTGCCGCAGGCGGCTAATCCGAATGCAAGGGCAGGCAACAGCAGAAGGGAAATACTATCTTTGAATCTTGAAAGTTTTCCTGGCAATATTTTCGGATTTGTCGGGAACCACCACTTTAAGCTCATACTCTCCGGAAGTTGGTGAAAACTCCGGGTGATGATAAATGAGCTTGTCTTTTTCAGGATCGTATTCAGCAATGCCTTGCCGCTCATTGATATAAAAACGGGTTTTACCATAATCAATACCCGACCGTTCATCTTCTACCGTAACGGCGGCAAACCACTTTCCGTCTGATCTGCGATAGATTTCCGGAGAGGTAACTACCGGAGGTATTGTATCCTGCTTTATATAAAACTTCCCGAATTTATTAATGGCAACGTCCAGCCCGGAAAGGTGCCGGCTGCCGGGAACGCGGCTTAAGTTGCCGTTGCGGGGATTACGCTCATACAAAGCCAGATTCTCTTTATCGCGCAGTTCTTCACTGAGCAGCAGGGAGACAGTAACCGGTGCGGCAAGCGGTTCGCTATCGGGAAATATTTTAATGTAGGGGGATTCCGCTTCCAGATTGTGATACAGGGCGACGGATAAGGTGTCAAACACCGAATGTTCGTTGAAACGTGCACTTAATACATGGTCAGACGTCCGAATTGTTGTTTCCCTGCCAGGTATGATGCGGTGTACACGCTGCGCTGAAAGAGGAGTTTTCAATTCCATCGACTTTACCGGATCGAGGCGGAAGCCTTGCCGCGACGGACCGGCGGAATTTGCCATAAGTTGATTTCTGAAACTCCCGATTCTTGCAGCTTTGATCGACTTATTTGTGGAATCCGGTGCGAGCCAGTTTTTATGCCAGTACCAGTCGGTCAGGTCTGATGATCCCCCTTCCGGCACCGAAATATCGTGATGACCGGTAATGTGGTGGGCGGGCGAATTGGGTACCTGCCGATCCACGATGACCGAACCCCGGGCTTCCGCAGAGTTGCCGGCAAAATCCCGGGCGACGATGGTTACCGTATAGGTACCATCCTCCATATCCAATATACCGTTATATCCGGTCGGTTGATAAAACGGAAGTGAGTTACCTGCTACCAGGTACAGCCGTTGATATCCGCGACGGGTATCGCGCAGAGTGGGGTAAACACGGTCGATAAACATCTGGCGACTCTGGGAAAAGTGAAAACTGTCAGCCCTGGAATAGAAAAATTTTTGTCCGTCCACCCACAACTCCAGTTCATAAACCGCATGGATATTATTCGAGCCGTCGGCACGATCCATAGCGTTGATGGCCAACCCGGCCGGACCGGTGATTTCGATCGTGCCGAAATCAAAGTAGTCCCCGTTAAACTCCGCGCGCTTTCGTTTGATTTCCCTTTTTCCGTTGACCAGGGTGTGTGGGGATAGCGGTTCTATGGCCAGACCGGAAAATCGTGGCGGGATGTTATCTTCTACCGAAATATTGGTGAGCAGAGGGTTCACCGGTATATTGTCGGGCGTTCTGACTTCGAAATGCAAATGAGGAGGGCCGACTCCCGTGGATCCGCTCCATCCGATTATATCCCCCTGATTGAACTTGATGCCGGTATCATCCAGCCTGCGGTTAAAGACAAAACTGTAATCTTTAAAGCGAAGGGAGTCCACAACTTCACGGATTTCCGGGGCGAAGTCTTTAAGATGAGCATAAACGGTGAATGAGCCGTCGGAATGCTGCAAATATACGACATTGCCATAGCCACGCGGTGTAACCCCTGCCCGGTACAATATCCCATCACGTGAAGCAAAAACGGGATAGCCTTCGTGCCCCCAGGTGCCGATATCTATGGCCGAATGGAAGTGTTGAGCCCGAGTTTCTCCAAAAGTGGATGAAATATAGTTGCTCGCGTTGGTCGGCCAGAGGTATTTGACTTTATCCGACAAAAAGTCGCTGTCGGATTTTGCAAAAACGCTGATCGCGCTTCCGCATATTACGAATACCAATAACAGACCGGTTTTGATCATTTCACTGAAACAGACAGGGTCGAAAGGTTTTCACCAAGTTGAGCTACGAGCCGGTCTCCTTTGGTTACCGGACCGACTCCCTCAGGAGTACCGGTAAAGATAAGGTCTCCGGCACTCAGAGAAAAATGTTTGGAGAGCCAGGCGATTAAATTCGGAACGGTGAAAATCATATCAGCTGTGGTGCCGTCCTGAACTGTTTGGCCGTTGCGCGTTAAGGTAAGGCGGGTATCGGAGAGATCCGGTAATTGAGAAGGCGGAAAAAACCGGCCCAGCGGGGCGAAGGTGTCCAACCCTTTGGCAAGGTCCCAGGGATGGGATTTCTCCTTTAGTCGGGACTGGATATCACGGGCCGTCATATCAAGGCCGATGGCGTGGCCGGCTACATAGTCAAGCGCGTCGGCCTCCGGGATATTTTTACCGTCCCGCCCGATAGCGACCACCATTTCCACCTCATGATGGACCTCATTGGTGAACTCCGGAATCGTGATGGAATCCCCGTCAAAAATCAGAGATGAAGCCGGTTTGGTGAAAACCACCGGGTTTTTGGGTACCGGGTTGTTGAGTTCACGGGCATGTTCGGCGTAGTTGCGTCCGATGCAGAATATCGTGTTGACGGTTAGGTGATCAAGACCGGGTAATTGAGGGCGTGCCATAGGCTGATAGATTTGTGGCTATAAAAAAAGCCTTAATGATCAGCAGTCATTAAGGCTTTTAGGAGGTTACCATGAAATATAAAAATTCTGATAATCAGGCAGGGTCAACTGAAACGATACGTTTTTTGTTTTTGCCGGCGACGCGGAATGTTACGGTTCCGTCCGCTTTGGCAAACAGCGTATCATCCCCGCCGATGCCGACATTGCGACCGGGGTGAAATTTGGTTCCACGCTGACGAACGAGGATATTACCGGCAAGCACCTGCTCACCGCCGAATTTCTTCACTCCCAGCATTTTCGGGTTGGAATCGCGGCCGTTTTTCGTTGAGCCGCCACCTTTTTTATGTGCCATAGGTAAACTGAGGTTTAGGAGCTAATGGTTTCAATCTGAAGTTGCGTCAAATCCTGGCGATGACCTTGTTTTTTGCGGTAGCCTTTACGGCGCTTTTTCTTGAAGACGATGATCTTGTCATCCCGCAGATGGCTGACTACTTTGGCCTTAACTTTGGCATTTTCCACCTCGGGAGTACCGATTTTAACATCTTTACCGCCAATCATCAAAACGCGGTCGAAGGTCACCGACTTGTTTTCTTCAGCCTGCAGGCGGTTGACGTAAATTACATCGCCTTTAGCTACTTTATGCTGATGGCCTCCGATTTCTACTACTGCGTACATGTGATTTTATTATGACCTTGGTGTGTGGCTTTAAAAAGTGATAGACTTGAAATATAAAGAAAAGCGGGCCGGATTTCAAGCATTGTAGTAGACAAAAAACAAAACCCGCTCCACAGATACTGTTTAAATGGGAAATTCAAGAACTCAAACTGCCGGGCATTTGTATCTGTTTGTTTAAACAAGCTGCATGCAAGTTGGGTTTTCAGATTATTAAAACACCGGGAGAAATATAACCCCACCTATGCGTTAAACTTAGTACAATGCAATATTTTATGTTGCATTGTTATCTGCCGGAAGTAATAGTAATCGAGTTTCAGGTGTAAACAATGCAGCCTGAAATTACTATCTTTCGGGTAATCCGTATCACAGATAAAATGGGAAGTTGCCATGGAACAGAAAGAAGAAGTTATTGAGCGTTTGTTGCGTCAGCTTGAGAGTACCATTCAAACCGGGAAAGAAAAATGGGAGTCCCCGGAAGTTCAGGCGAAAGTAGAGGACCTTCGGTCTTTACTCAGAAAATGGCTGAAAGAGTATCCGGTCGGAACGCTGGCTGTTTCGGTTGTATCGGGGTTTGTATTAGCCAAACTCTTAGGGGTGGGCCGGTCACGCAAACGATTTGAGGAATGAAAGAAAACGGAAAATTCACTTCTGGAGAATCTGCCGATGAGCCTTCGCTTTTAAGCCGGTTTCGTAAGGTCCCCGGTGATGTTAAGTTACTGGTGGAAAAACGAATGGAATTGTGGGCCCTGAACATCGGAGAGTTGATTACCGGACTCCTGGCCGAATCAATTTATCGGCTAACCGGAGTTGTAATGCTTGCAGTTTCGGGTTTGTTGTTGTTAATTGCGGTGGCTTCCTTTGTCGGGGAGCTGGTCGGAAACGAAAGTCTGGGCTATGTGATCGTGGCAGCCCCTTTTTTACTGCTGGGATTGCTGTTTGCCAATAAACGCCCGAGATTTATCATTGCCCGAACTCAGCAACAGATGATGGACCAGTTTTATGCCGGCATGGAGGACCAAAAGTCGAAAATATTGCAACAGGACTCAGCGGAGGGTTCTGAACGGATGAATCACAATTCGGAAGCGAAAGAACAGAAAAACGAGCGATAATAATACGTTTATGGCCAAATCGGATAACGGGGAACAGAAAGCGACTCTGGAAGAACGTAAAGCCAGGCTGGAATCTGAATTGGAAGATATCCGGAATGAGCTGGGCGGATCATGGGAAGAAGTTAAGCGACAGGTAAAGAACCGAAGCAAGGGTTCTTTTTGGCTCCATAAGTTTCCGATTACTTCGGTAAGTCTGGCGTTTTTGCTGGGCATGTGGCTGGCTCGTGATCGCTCCCCCCGCCGCGATAATTCATCTGTCGCAAATCCGAACAGCGTTCGTTCGTTACTGACCAATGAATTTAAACATATTGCCGTACAAAGGTTGACTCGCTCCATTATGAATCAAATCGACCAGGCGGTAGATCAGATTAAAAAAGAAAAAGAGCGCGACGAAGACTCCTAATCAGCATTATTCACCGGGAAGTATAGCTGTGACCAGTAGGTCCGAAACTATTACATTTTCTTAAGACACATCCACTTTTTTGCAGACACTAATTAGTTTCTGTAAGAAGACAGGTAGTATCTTAAAAAAAGCCAACATCTGGTGCCGTATATTTGGTAATTCAGGAATTCAGGTTGGGTTTAAAGCAACTCATGGAGCCAAATACCCAATTTTTCTTAATCTACTGATTTACCTTAATTACCTGTTGTTTCCAAATGGCATCATGTGTTTTCTTTCAGACACTAATTAAGATTTTCGTTTTTTGTCGGGCAAGCTTTAAATTACGCTTTTCTCAAAGTGCCGGTTCTCCCGGGATTTGCTGTAGCATTTGTTGAGTTTTGATATTACTTCCGTCCGGGAATTACAATATGATTCATCAATTCACCGGATTAGCATATGAAATCCCCTTTAAGACCGGCATCATCATTTTAAATTAAATTATACCCGGCTGATTGAATAACAGACGGTGTGGCAAGGCCTTTTTAATTTGATTTTATGACTAATTCCGTAACCCGGGTGCAGCCTGCCCGAAATTTTCTGCAACTATTGCCGGATTGTTTACGTCTAAACCGGTTGTGTTGTCAAGAATCATAACTTCCAGAACCAATACCTGATATGATACGACTTACGATTTTTATTGCCGCTTTAATACTGTTTACCTGGGAGAGTTTGGAAGCTCAGGAGCAGATTACTCTGAATGAAGCCATCGATATCGCCGTAGATAATAATACCATGCTTCGGCAAATGGAAAATAATGTTGAGCGTTCTGAACTGGATATTCGCAACCAAAGAGCAAATTATCTTCCGAGTCTGAACCTAAATACTCAATCCGGCATAACAGCAGGGCAGCAATTTGATGCCTCTTCTTTTGAATTTGGAAACTTTGTAAATACCACAGGATCGGGATCCATAAATACCGGCATTGATTTATTTACCGGTTTTCAGCGAATTAACAACCTCAGGAGTGCGCGGGCCGGACACGAAATCGCATCGTCTGAATATGAGCGGACTAAAGAGCAGGTCATTTTTAATACCGCCCAGGCTTATCTGGAGGTACTTCTTGAAAAAGAACTTTTAGAAATTACCAGGGAAAACCTTGAAACAAGCCGCCGGCAACTTGAACAGGTGGAAGCTCAGGTTGAAGTGGGTACAGTACCAAGTGTGGATATGTATGATCAGCGAGCGGAGGTAGCTAATACCGAACTGGAACTTATTCGCCGCGAAAATGCCCTGGAAATGGCAAAAACACAGTTTATTGGATATTTGCAGATCGATCCGTTTGTGGATTATGAACTGGTAGCCCCGGAAATTGAGGATGCTGACCTCATCCCGCAAGATTATGAACTTCGGCAATTAGTGGAAGAGGCTATGGCAAACCGCCGGGACGTTGTCGCCGCACGCAAAGAAATTGAGCAGTCCAATTACGATATCAGTGCTGCTGAAGGAGGTCGGTACCCCACTATTTCACTGAGCGGACAATTGAGCACCAATTATAGTGAGCGGCGTCAGGATCCCATTACAGAAGAGACCATCCCGTTTACAGAACAGTTTTTTGATCTCAATGTTTCCCGTAATGCCGGCATTTCGGTATCTATTCCATTATTTAACCGGTTTCAAACTTCTAATGAGATAGAACATGCGCGAATCAGCCGTAGAGATGCCCAGTTAAACCTGGAAGATTTACAATTTGATGTGATCCAGGAAATCCGTCAGGCCTATAATGATTACCGCGGCTACAGCAAAGAACTGGAAGCAACTGAAACAGCTCTTCAGGCCGCTGAGATGGCTTTTGAAACCCAGCGCGAGCGATATGAAGTTGGAAGCGCCACACTGCTTGAGTTAACGGAAGCTCAAAACAGATTTGTAGAAGCACAGTCCAATCGAATTACAGCGCAGTATCAGTTCATATTCCAGGAAAAAATTCTTGACTATTACCTCGGGCGGATTTCCGAAGATCCTGATATTGTTGGCATGTAATAAATTAACTTGTGTAAGCTCTTGCAAGAGTCGTAATATATTTTGAATCATTTTTCTGCTAAAGGCGTATGAGGAGGGTAATCATCCCAGAACTCATACGCCTTTTTTTATGGAAACAATGATTAACCTTACCGACATCAAGCGCACGTATTACCTCGGGAAACAAACCGTGGAAGCCCTCAAAGGGGTAAACTTTTCCATTGATGAGGGAGAATATGTTGCTATTATGGGACCTTCGGGTTCGGGTAAGTCTACTTTAATGAATATCATCGGCTGCCTGGATTCTCCCACCTCCGGATCGTATATGCTAAACGGCAGCGATGTGAGCGCGCTGAGCGACAGTCAGCTCGCCAAAGTGCGCAATAAAGAGATCGGATTCGTTTTTCAGTCATTCAACCTGCTGCCCCGGGCGGATTGCCTTACCAACGTTGCCCTGCCGTTGGTATACGCCGGTGTGTCTCGAAGCGAACGGAAGAAAAGAGCAATGGAGGCCCTCGATAAAGTCGGGCTCGCCGATCGCTTTCATCACAAACCCAATGAACTTTCGGGCGGACAGATGCAGCGGGTGGCCATTGCCCGGGCGTTAATCAACGCTCCTTCGATCGTCCTGGCCGATGAGCCGACCGGTAATCTGGATACCCAGACCGGTGAGGAGATAATGAGACTTTTTGAAGAGCTGCAGAATCTCGGCCACACCATTATTCTTGTGACTCACGAGGAGGATATCGCCGAAATGAGTAAACGCATTATCCGGCTGCGGGATGGTATTCTCGAATCCGATGAGCTGGTAACCCGGATGGCCGGGGTATAGAAACCTCTGCTTCATTTTTTGCCACACCCTCCGGTACTCCCAAAGGGTTATCTGTGGAAAGAAATTTCAGATACTTATTGGCTGCCGGATTCTTACAAATTGCAAAATAGTCGAAATGTGGCCAACTACGGTAAAATGCCGGATTCACGAGAGTAAACTTTGTAATTCACTTTTTGATCACCCCGGAAATACTCTTCTGAAAGACAACCAGACAGGTTTTCAAACACCTGTCTGGTTATGCAGGCTAAAGCAATAGTTAGAGTGTTAGACATAAATTTAGGGGCTGAAATATAATCCGGACGAAAAAAGCAAACGGGAATATTTATTCTGGCTTTCCTAAATGCTAAATTAGCCGGGTTCATGCATAAAATTATCAATGCGGCGTTTAGCGATACACCGGTCATAATGAATCCGGGTATTCGGGATTCGACCGTAGGTTTTTCCGCTTAAACCAAAGTAGTCTTTTAAAACAGCCAATAAAGTGGCCATGGTTTAGCTTTAAAGGATGAATTCGGTGGAGCATTTGAAATAACTGAAAAGGGAATACATGGAATCATATAGAGTAGATAATATGTATTTTGCTATTAATGCTCAGAAGTACCGGTTAATCTGGTTAACTTCGGAACCGCGTTGAGTAAGTAGAAACCACAACCAAACGAGGCAGTACCATTATTTTTCCTCCAGCAATTAAGCATTTATTGATCATCAACGGGCTTGCATTTCTTGCCCTCAACTCACCCGGCATTGGTGAGTTTTTATTGTTTAATATGGCATTGTGGCCGCCGCAAACCGGCAATTTCTGGCCCTGGCAGCTGGTTACCTACATGTTCCTCCACGGAGGGATGCTGCATATTTTTTTCAACCTTTTTGTCCTTTGGATGTTCGGCATGCAGATTGAAAACTTGTGGGGCACCCGGCGTTTTGTAATCTATTATTTTGTAACAGGCATAGGTGCCGGTATCCTGCACTTATTATTGGCTGCCGGGGGAGTTCCAACCGTTGGCGCTTCCGGTGCGGTTTTTGGTGTTCTGTTGGCTTTCGGAATGATGTTTCCCAACCGGGAGATTATGTTGATATTTTTACCCATACCGATCAAGGCAAAATATTTCGTTGTTATGATCGGGGCATTTGAGCTTTTGGCCGGCGTTTCCGGTCTGCAAACCGGCATTGCCCATTTTGCTCACCTCGGCGGCCTGGTAATCGGATATATTTTAATACGAATGTGGGGCATAAAAGGCGGTTATTCCTGATCCACTATGTATCACGACGAATCTTTCGGTAGTGCTTTTAAACGCGGCTATAAGGCGATCCCGGTAGCTATCAGGACGATCATTACCATTTGTGTGGTGATGTTTTTTCTGATGATTCTGGGCGGCCAGACTTTTGCCTCGTTTCTGGTGGAATATCTCGCCTTTATTCCGGATCCGATCATTACCGTTATGCAGCCATGGCGTTTGGTAACCTACATGTTTCTGCATGGCGGCTTTCTCCACATCATCTTCAATATGCTGTGGCTGTGGTGGATGGGGCGTCCGGTAGAAGAACAGCTGGGTCCGCGAAATTTTTTAGTGCTGTTTTTTGGTGCCGGTATAGGCGGCGCACTTATCAACACGGCACTGAGTGGCATCTTCGGGGTCGGACCCACCATCGGGGCCTCCGGAGCGGTACTGGGAATTATGGTCACATTCGCCGTAATGTTCCCGCGCATGCCGATTATGCTGATTTTCCTGCCCCCCATTGAAGCGCGTTTTATCGTTGCCGGCCTGGTACTGATTGACCTGCTGCTGATCGGTCAGGCTGATAACATAGCCCGGGTTGTTCACCTCGGCGGAGCCTTAACTGGCTATATTCTGATCAAAATGTATTACCGCGGTTACCACTACGATTTGTGGATTGAACAGCTAACCAGACGATTTTCGCGGAAAGCCAAGCCCAAAGCGGCCCCGACCGGAGGAGCTCGCCGGAAAGATATGCATGCTGTTTCGGATGCCGAGGTACTCAATGAACAGGAAGAAGGTGAACTCGACCGAATTCTGGATAAAATATCCAAACAGGGCTATGAAGGCCTTACCGACAGGGAAAAGAAAATCCTGTTTGAACTGAGTAAAAGAAACTGATGTCTATGCTCTTGCCGTTCGGCAATCCTTAGGTACTTCAAATTTATAACAACCCATTTTCCAATTCGTTTTCATGCGGATTTCCATCAATCAAAGAAGTTCATGAATTCCATCAAGCGCAAAAAAACACATCAGGTTTATGTTGGTGGCGTACCGGTCGGCGGTGACGCGCCGGTAGTGGTACAATCGATGACCAACACCGATACGGCAGATATAGATGCAACGGTTGATCAGATTATTCATCTGCATGATGCCGGCTCGGAGCTTGTTCGCATCACCGTTAATAATAAAGAAGCGGCCAAAGCGGTCCCCCATATTATCGAAAAGCTCGATCAGAAAAACGTGGAGGTGCCGGTAATCGGGGATTTTCATTATAACGGGCATGTTTTACTGACGGAGTTCCCGGAGTGTGCGCGGGCGCTGTCTAAATTTCGGATCAATCCCGGAAATACCGGTACCAAAGGAAGGGATAAAAACTTCTGTACGATTATTGAGCAGGCGATTAAGTGGGATAAACCGGTGAGGATCGGAGTGAACTGGGGCTCCCTCGATCAGCAGCTGCTGGCCGAGCGGATGGATCGTAACAACGAACTGCCGGAGCCGAAATCCTCCAAAGAGGTGATGATGGATACGATGATGGAAAGTGCCACCCGGTCCACCAAGCTTGCCGAAGAGGTGGGGCTGTCCCCGGATAAAATAATCGTAAGCTGTAAGCTCTCCGGTGTTCCGGATCTGATCCATGCCTACAACCGGCTGGCCGATTTGATTGACTACCCGCTGCATCTTGGGCTGACCGAAGCCGGAATGGGGATGAAAGGGATGGTAGCCAGTTCGGCGGGACTCTCGGTATTGCTGAATCAGGGTATCGGCGATACCATCCGCGTTTCGCTGACGCCGCAGCCGAATGGTGATCGCGCCGAGGAAGTGCGTGTTGCGCAACAGATATTGCAATCTATGGGCATCCGGAATTTTATCCCGCAGGTTACTGCCTGCCCGGGATGCGGCCGTACTTCGAGTACCTACTTTCAAGAGCTGGCCGATGAAATTCATAATTATATTGTAGAGATGATGCCCATCTGGCGGGATGTGTATCCGGGCGTGGAAGATATGCACGTAGCCGTTATGGGATGTGTGGTGAACGGTCCCGGAGAATCGAAACATGCAAACATCGGGATCTCACTGCCCGGCACCTTTGAAGAGCCGAAAGCGCCGGTGTATATAGACGGCAAACATCACATCACCCTCTCGGGTGATAACATCGGGGCGGAGTTCCGGAAGTTGCTGGATGATTACGTTGTGAAAAATTATAGTAAGGCGCCTGCTGAAGCTTAATGACAATTGAGGTTTGCCGGTAGTCTCAAAAGTTATTATTTGAAGTTGGCTGACTAATACATTTTATCTTCATCCCGGTTGTTTGGAATCTGCCACGTAGCTGAGGTTCCCGACAAGTATGCCTGAATACCAGTCACTAAACCCGCATCCTGCCAATGGGTTAGCCTGACACGCAAATAGCTGAGCATGTAACGGTTGGGCTATTCTGACAGTGATTGACGAAGCAGCAACCTTATAAACTAATTCATTAGTATGTTTACGAGTCGCCCTTCACCTCGAAATCCGGAATGGTCAGATTTCTTGAGGATACTCTGATTAAAAAACTGAGGCAAAATAGTTACAGGGTGTTAAAGATTATTTATGGAGGTAAAATATTACAGAGTTTATAGATTAGTGTATAAATCATAACAGGTTTTAACTCATGTAAAGTAATTTAGAGAGGGGGTGCCGGGTTGTAGTCGGTGAAAGAAGCGCACACTATATGACTGCGAATAAGGTACAGAATTTATGACCCGGTATATTTACTACGTTACAGTTGCAACGGCAATCGGAATAATTTCAATGGTTGCTGTTAACTCATCACCGGCCAGCGAATTACTAAAACCCGACAGCGTGTATACGGATGCTTCGATAAATGTAACACCGGTAGAGTCGGGGCTGCATAGAGAAATGCCGTATACGATGAATCATGATGATTCAGCTGCTCTTCTGGCATTGATGCAACAACCCATGGACGAGCCGGACGATGTGATCCTCACCCAAAATTTCCCAAACCCGTTCAATCCGGTGACGGCAATCTCCTACCAGCTGCCGGAAAGCTCAGAGGTTTCACTTAAGATTTACGACGTAACCGGTAGTGAGGTGATGCAACTGGTCGATGACAAACAACCGGCTGGTAGTCATAGTGTAATACTTCGGGCAACGAATCTCACAAGCGGTACCTACTTGTACCGACTTGAAACCGAGGATACCGAGAGAACAAGGAAGATGACTTTTATGAATTTGAGTAGCGAATGAATCATCAACCGGTCCGCAAAGTCTTTATGACAGGTAAAAGTGAAGAGGTATTATGAGTTCTATTCAGTGTTAAAAAAATTTTTTTGTGATATGTAAGCGCTTACATAAGCAGGTAGTGTTTTAGCACTATTGCAAAGCCTTCTGATACACTAATCCAGCATTTTACGGATCAAAATGTCAAGGAGTTTATGATTTTAAATATGATCGAAAAAAATACTGCAGTTCTCAATCCTTATCCATCAACTATTAAGTTGAGCCTCTGCTTCAGCTTGCCTTGGAAAAGAAAGTAATGGTAGTAAGAGACGAGAGGAGGAAAGTTGCAGTCGGAAAAAGAACTTCAGACACAGACAGAAAACAATCTAATTTACTGCAGAACCTGAAGCAGAAATCCGGTAAGATGAAAACAAATATTAGTGCCGATGAAAAAAGAATAATCATTATGAAAAATAAAGATCGAAAGTCACACCAACGTCACTCATTTAAATTGTTAAACTCCAAATGTATTAGATACTATGTTTGAACGAAGCGGTATTTACGCATTCCTGTTCTTATTTATAGCGGCTACACCATTTCTCACAGACAAGGGTGTAGTTACTGCACAGGATATAAATCTTGAAGGGCGTGTTATTGACGCCAATACAGAGGAGCCTCTCATAGGGGTTAATATTGAGGTTCTTGGAACAACGCGGGGAACAACTTCGGACCTCGATGGTAACTTTACACTAAGTGTATCTGAAGCGGATACCTTGCAGTTTTCCTATCTGGGCTATCAGACTAAAGAAGTTCCCTTAGAAGGTCGCTCTTCCATAGAAGTGGAGCTTATGGATGAAGCGATTTATGGAGAAGAAGTCGTCTTTGTCGGTTACGGAACACGAAGAGTGGAAGATAACACCGGTTCGATTAGCTCTATAAGTTCAGATGACTTTAATCCCGGTAGTATTCGCACACCCGAAGAGTTGATACAAGGAAGAGTACCCGGGGTGGATATCACCTCAGCTGACGGAGCTCCCGGCAGTGCGCCAACAGTCCGTATCCGGGGTGGTTCGTCACTTTCTGCAAGTAATGACCCCCTCTATGTAATTGATGATGTACCTATTGCAGCAGGCGGTGTTGCCGGAATGGCAAACCCGATGAACACCATTAATACCAGTGATATTGAGTCAATGAATGTGCTTAGGGATGCTTCCGCTACAGCCATTTACGGTTCAAGGGCTTCAAATGGGGTTATCGTTATACAAACAAAACGGGGACAAGTAGGCCGGCCGTTATCGATTAATTACAGTGGAAGTCTTTCGTATGAAACCCTGCAGGATCGTATTGAACCTCTCTCTGCGGATCAGTACCGAGAAGTGGTTGAGGATCAGGTTGAAGCCGGTGTATTTCGGGAAAGTGCGCTTGATATGATGGGCGATGCTGATACCGACTGGCAGGATCAGATTTTCAGAAATGTGGTCAGTCAAAATCACAACGTCAGCGTTTCCGGAGCGGTTGATCGGCTCCCGTTCCATGTTTCTTTGGGATTTACAGGAGACCGGGGGTTAGTTGAAACGTCTCAGAGCGATCGCCTGACAGGCTCCATAAACCTATCACCGTCACTATTTGATGATCAACTGGATGTTGATTTCAATATCCGAGGCAGCCGGGTAGACAATCGCTTTGCCGACGATGTGGCCATTAATAATGCAATTTCTTTTGATCCCACCCAGCCGGTAACCGTAGATGATGGTGATTATGGGGATTATTTCGCATGGCTCACCAGCGGTGGTGTTCCGAATAATCTGGCGCCCGATAACCCGGTTGCGCAACTGGAGCAGCGACGTGATGAATCCGTTGTGAATCGTACTCTGGGTAATCTTAAGCTGGATTATACTTTACCGTTCAATCAGGACCTGACGGCAACCATGAATCTCGGTTTTGATTATGCCAGTGTTGAAACCGGCAGAATCGAAGTGCCCGAAAATGCAGCTTTCGCATTTGAAAGCGAAGAGATTGCCGGGGAACAGACCGACTACGATGAAACCAGAGAAAATCAGGTACTGGATTTGTATCTGAACTATTCCTCCGATCTGGAAAATATAATGAGCAGTATAGATGCTACGGCCGGCTATTCCTGGGAGCATAATTATGAAGAAGGCTCAACCTTCTCCCGGTCGGCAAGCGATGAAGACCAGGTGTTCACTGATGTTGATTATCGTACAGAAAACTACCTGGTATCCTTTTTCGGCAGAGTCAATTACTCCTTTATGGATAGGTATCGGCTGACAGCCACCATGCGGGCAGATGGCTCATCAAGGTTTGCCGAAGGTAACCGCTGGGGCTATTTCCCATCCATGGCATTGGCCTGGAGTCTGGATCAGGAATCATTCCTTGATCAATATGAGGATTTGACAAATCTCACCCTGCGCTTGGGCTATGGTGTCACCGGTCAGCAGGAAATCCTTCAGGGGGATTACCCCTACCTCGCACGTTATACCCGCGGCCAACCGGATGCCCGGTACCGTTTCGGCAATGAGTTCACCCGTACGCTGCGCCCGGAGGGCTTCGATGCCAATCTGCAGTGGGAGGAAACCACAACATACAACATAGCTTTGGATTATGGTTTTTTCAATGACCGGCTGCGCGGCACGCTTGAAGCGTATCATCGTGAAACTGAAAATCTCCTGAATGAAACCCCGATCCCGGGAGGCAGTAATTTTACCAACAGAATCATTTCGAATGTAGGGTCCCTTGAAGTTCAGGGATTGGAATTCGAAGTGACGGGTACGCCGGTAATAACTTCAGATACACGCTGGCAGCTGGGATTTAATCTGAGTCGCAATGTTAGTGAAATTACACAGCTAACCCTTCGGGAAGATCCTGACTTCCTCGGGGTAACCGTTGGTGATATTGCCGGCGGTACAGGAAACACAGTACAGCTGCATCGCTCCGGCGACCCGAGAAACATTTTCTTCCTCTATCAACAGGTATTTGATGAACAAGGCAATCCGATTGAAGGTGCTTATGTAGATCAGGATGGCTCAGGCACAATTTCTGACCCCGGTGATATGCGTGCTTATGGAAGTCCCGAACCGGATGTAACCTTCGGTTTTTTTACCAATCTGGATTATCGGGGGTTTGATGCATCTATTTCTACCAGAGCGCAATTAGGTAATTATGTCTACAACAATGTAGCCTCGCAGTGGGGTTTTTATGATGAGATGGAATTTGACGGACAGTATCTGAGAAATGCTCCGGAGAGCATTAAAGAAACCAACTTCGTGCGTCCGCAATACCACTCGGACTATTACCTCGAGGATGCTTCATTTCTGAAGATAGATAACATATCTCTCGGCTATACCTTCGAGGATCTATTGGATACCCGCACATCGGCACGCCTGTCTGCTACGGTTAATAATGTGTATACCTTTACAAATTACAGTGGACTGGACCCTGAAATGTTCGGGGGAATTGACGGGGTGATCTATCCAAGGCCACGCACCTTTGAAATGGGTGTTGACCTCAGTTTTTAAACGAATTTTTCAAAAAGCGGAAACTATTATGTTTGATATCAGAAAATTAATACTGCTGTTTACGCTATTGTTTGCAGCAACTACCATATGGACTTCCTGCATTGATGATCTGTCTACCTCGCCAATTGATGACCGGGAGCTGACCTCCGAGGAAGTTTATGATGATCCCGAAAATTATCGGGAAGTTCTTGCGAAAATATATGCAGGGTTGGCAGTTACCGGACAGGAGGGTCCGGCAGGTGATCCGGATATTGATGGAATTGATGAGGGAATGTCTGATTACCTGCGCTCATACTGGGTACACCAGGAACTTGCTGCCGATCTGGCTGTAAATGGCTGGGATGATCCCGGGCTGCCCCAATTCAACTTTCAGGGCTGGGGAGCCGGGAACGACTTTGTCATGGGAATGTACAGCCGAATCTTTTTCCAAATCCCCCTGGCTAATGAGTTCATTCGGAATGCTCAGAATGAAGAAGATCAGATTATCCTTGAATACAATGCGGAAGCTCGTTTTCTGCGGGCATTAAGCTACTGGCATGCGCTGGATTTATTCGGCGGGGCCACTCCGTTTGTGGATGAAGAAGATGAAATCGGCGCGTTTGAGCCGGAGCCCATCAGTCCAGAAGAGCTTTTTGCATTTATTGAGTCTGAGCTGCTTGAACTGGCAGACAGTGAGTATATGCACGATCCGCAAGAAAATGAGTACGGACGTGCAGACAGGGCCGCTGTCTGGACCCTCCTCTCCAAGCTCTACCTGAATGCCGAAACCTATATCGATGAGGCGATGTGGGATGAAGCAGCTACCTTTGCCGCTATGGTTATCGATGAAGGCGAATACACCCTGCACGATAATTACGAAGAGCTTTTTATGGCCGACAATGAAAATGCAGATGGGCTCATATTTGCCATCCCCTACGATGGCAACAATACCCAGACCTGGGGTGGAACGACTTTCCTGGTAAACGGCTCCATTGGAGGTTCGATGGATTCAGGTGATTTCGGAGTCTCCGAAGAATGGCAGGGGCACCGAACCACCCAGCAACTCGCGGATTTGTTCGACGATGATGCCGGTATTGATAATGATGACCGAGCCTTGTTGCATACTGACGAACAAAACCGGGTTGTAGAAGATTACGGAACCTTTTCAGACGGCTACGGCGTGACCAAATGGAAAAATATAACCTCCGAGGGCGAGAGTGGTTCCCGTTCAGTTCATGTGGATACCGACTTTCCGATGTTCCGGCTTGCCGATGTTTATCTGATGTATGCTGAGGCTGCCGTAAGAGGCGGCGGAGATGAAGGACGAGCGTTGGAGCTGGTCAATGACATCAGAGAGCGGGCCAACGTAGATCCTGTTGATGCCGGTGACCTTGACACGGACTTTATCCTGGACGAACGGGCTCGCGAATTATACTGGGAAGGACATAGGAGAACCGACCTGATCCGCCACGGCAAGTTTACCGGTGATGACTATGTGTGGGCCTGGAAAGGAAATTCTATGGAAGGTACATCAATAAGTGATCATAAAAATGTATACCCGATCCCTTCCGCTGATATTACGGCTAACCCACAGCTGGAACAAAACCCGGGTTATTAATCAGGACCCCAAAACGGAAGAAGAACAATGAGATTAACAGGTTTTATAACACTATTAGCAGCAATAATATTTGTAATATCCTCCTGTGACCGGGATGACCACCCGGTCATGGATTCTGATCCTCAAGCGCCAGGCTTCACCTCAGACAATTTTGAAGGAGAACATCTGGTGCTCAATGAAGAGGATGAGGATGAAGAGCTCCTGAGCCTCGAATGGTCAGAGGCGGAGTTCGGGTATGACGCGCCGGTGATGTACCATGTGCAAATCAGCGAAATCGATGATGAGGAATTTGAAGATTCCCGGGAAGTTGCAAGTACGAATCAAACCGCAGCTTCTCTAACCGTCGGTGAAGTCAATGAAGCACTCATTGCGCTGGGGTTGCCGGGAGAAGTAGAGGCGGACCTTCACGTAAGAGTAGTAGCTGAGGTAGATGGCGCGGATATCGAAGAGGTAGTGAGTGATCCCATCGCGTTCACTGCTACACCTTACACCGTTGAGCTTGAAATCGGAGAAGTTTATGTAGCAGGCAGCTTTCAGGAAGCAAGCGGTTATACCGCAGACTGGTCACCTGAAAATGCACCGGCATTGTATTCTTTTGCCGATGACGGCTTTTATGTCGGTTATGTCTATATGGCTGAAGAAGGCAACCTCTTTAAGATTACCCGGGAACCCAACTGGGAAGGTGGTGACTGGGGAATAGGTGAAGAAGAAGGCACCCTTGATGAAGAAGGTCCGGATATCCCGGCAGATGACCCCGGTTACTACAGGTTTGAAGTGGATACCGACGATTTGACCTACGAAATGACCGATACCCAATGGGGTATTATTGGTGACGGCGCCAATGGTTGGGGCGATGACGACGATATCATGATGGAGTACGATTCCGAGGAACGAGTTTGGACTGCCGAAGCTCAACTCGAAGCGGGCGGAGATATTAAGTTCCGTGCTAACCAGGAATGGGAAATCGACTACGGTGATGATGAAGGTAACCTCCAACTCGATGAAGGGGGTGCCGATATTGAAATTGAGGAAAGCGGTACTTATGAGGTGATCCTCAATCTCGGTGAAGCACCGTTTTCATATGAATTAAATATCAACTGATTATATAATTCTGTCCGGGGATTTCTCCGGTTATCTCATTTGGAATCCAGCTTTGGTAATTCAAATCTAATTGGATGGATTAGTTTAAGCTGGCCCGGAGAAACCCCTGGTTTTTTTAAATGCAGTGAAAATTCAGGAGGACAATCATGAGGGTGTCAGGAAATGGAAATAGGAGCCTTGAAAATTGCTCTGCCGACACATGTTTCTAAATTCGAAAAAGTAATAAAGCAGTTGTTAATCAGGTTATTGGAGAGCGGTCGGGATCTATAAAGGGTGGGTTAAACCCGGTTGAATGCGAGTAAAAAGTTGTAGATTTTAAAGAGTGAAAAGTTTACGCTTTCTGGGTTACGGGTAACAGTTTTAATCACTCTTATTTATTAAACCGACAAGTCTTATGAAGAAACTCGGATACCGCTTTATAATACCGGCATTTTTGCTGGTATTTACATTCATGGCTGCATCACTAAAGGCCCAGGACAGGCCGCCAACTACAGGACAGCTAAATGAAAATTTCGATTCGCCATTATTTCCGCCATTGGGATGGACCGCTTATGATCGAAATGAAGATGAGAACAACTGGTTTGAATTTAATGTAGGAGCCGAAGGCTCAGTAGAAGGAGAAAACGTAGCAGGGTCAAGGTCCTATGACCCCGATGAGGAAGAAAATCTTCAACCGGATAACTGGCTGGTTACCCCTCCCTTGTATGTAGACGACGGAAATATACTCAACTTTTGGTATGCTGCTCAGGACCCGAATTATGACCGGGAGACGCTCACTATATATGTAAACCAGGGAAGTAATGATCCGGAAGACATCCTTGATGATGGCGACGAGGTGGTCACTTTGGTAACCGAATCTGATGAATGGCAGCAAGGGCAGGTGGAGTTGGATGATTACACGACGGGCGAAGAAATTTATATCGCATTTCGGCACCATGATACCGAAGGTCAATTTCTGCTT
Source organism: Balneolales bacterium (assembly GCA_007131535.1). GTDB lineage: Bacteria > Bacteroidota > Rhodothermia > Balneolales > Natronogracilivirgulaceae > SLJN01. Next base: position 36,799 of record SLQI01000277.1, read on the forward strand.
AAACTGGACGCCATTACCGGCCCGCAGGTTATGAAGTTTATTGATCCGTTTGGTTTGTCTGAGCCTGAGACAGGAGGTGAAATCCTGGTGAATTCAGATGATGACAGGACACTCTCTATGAATTTTGAGATGCCGGATAATAATCTGGATGACCCTGAATATATCTGGCTGCTGGACGAAGAGGGAGAAGACTTCAGCGAACCGGTTTTTGAAGCCGTTTCCAGTGAAACACCTTTGGAAATCTCCTCATCAGCGCTTGATGATACGCTGGCTGCAAGAGGAGTTGAAGCAGGTGAATCTTTTGACGGACAGTGGACAGTACGGATGGTTGATGGAAATGAAGACCCCGATGATATCTATCGGTATGCCGAAGATCCGCATGATATATCTTTGATCCGGGCTGAAATTGAGCCGTTTGCTCTTAATGCGCCGGATGATAACACCGAATGGGTACTTGACGAGCAGGAAGAATTCAGCAGCAGTTGGTATCAAACCGAAATGAATCCTCAGCATTCTCTTAAGTATTTCTGGCACCTGACGGATGAGGAAGGAGATTTTAACGACCCATTGATAACCGTTGAGGCCAATAACGATGCCGCTGATACCACACTTACCATCAAAGATGAAGATTTGGATCAACAGCTTGCAGCCATCGGTGTTGATGAACATGAAACGTTTGAAGGGAGATGGACCGTAACCGCTGAACATGAAGAATCCGGTGTAAAGAAGTTTTCTGAAGACACACTGTCTATCACTATATCACGGGGTGAGGAGATCGTCAGTGTGGAACAGGAGCTGGTGGCAGAGCAGCCGGAAGGCATTATTCTCAAGCAAAATTTTCCGAACCCTTTTAACCCTTCAACCGAAATCCAATATCAGATTCCGGAACAGGCCCGGGTAACTTTAACGGTTTATGATATTACGGGACGGCAAGTCGAGGTTTTAGTAGATGAAACCCAGTCGGCCGGCACCCATGCTGTTCGTTTTGACGCATCTGCGCTGTCCAGCGGTACATATATTTACCGTTTGCAAGCCGGAGAAGTGATGAGAACTCGCCAGATGATGTTTCTTAAATAATTCACATTGTTCCAAAGCTGACTTTTGGGCGAATCTGCTATTAAATAAAATAAAAAAGCCCCTTCCGTTTTG
>SLQI01000287.1 GCA_007131535.1 Balneolales bacterium
CAATGTGCCACAAATTGTACACGACGGAAACCAGTCCGTCACTATTAGCTTTTTTATGAAAGGTCCAGGTGCTTTCTTCCTTATCATACAGAAATTCCAGTGGGGTGCCTTCTCCTTCAAGGACCTCTTTATCAAACCGAAGGTGATATTCACCACCTTCTTCCGTTAATTCGGGTAGATCAAACAATTCATCATCCCGGTTTATCCAGCGGAGTTGCATTTCAGGCGTTACCCCTTCATCATCGACAAGTTCCGGAGTGATTAGCAACGTATCGCCCTCTACCCATTCATCAAAAGCGCCTTCCGGGTTAAGGTCCCATTCTATTCGTGCATACCGGAAAAGTTCATCACCGTCAATTAATACGGCAAACCCTATAGCCCTGGCATGTTCACCAACTTCATCGTCGTCTACCGGATTTTCACAACCCTGCAATACAGCTGCCAATAACAAAAATGTTGCGAGCACTGTAAGGGGTGAATATTTAGTGATTTTCATAACAGATATCTTTTTTAAAAACACAAAGTAGCCCACCAAGTCTCTTATCCCGGTGGACTACAGAGGTTTGAATATTATATTAATTTTGCTTTTGAAAAATCAGCGCACCCGATTTCGCTCATGCGGATACCGGCCGTCTTCGTCGGCAAGCTCATATTCATCTACATACACCTGAAGCGGAGAGCTGGCCTCAAAAAGCTGCAGCTGACCGGTTGGACACTCAACGGTTTCATCCTGCGGATCATCGTGACTTTCATATTCAAAGCCGCCTTCACAATATTGAAGGCTGAAAAACAGATCAGTGTCGCCATCAGGGAACGCCTGGGTTTCGTAATCGGCCCGGATGTGGAAACCCCAGGAACCGTCACTGCCGTGCTGCTCAAGCTGGGCGGTACGCATTCCCATGGACTCATCTCCGTGCCGGTTCCACTCAAGGCGGTATTCCCCTCCATCTTCTTCTTCAGGGTAGTTGATAAAGTCGCCGCCCTCATCAAAAAACTCGATATAAATTGAAGGGGTAAAGTAGCGGCGATCGGCCGGATCGTCCTCATCCTGAGATGTTCTGACCAAATTGCTTACATTTTCTTCAGGATGATCCATGGTTACTATAAGCTGACCTTCATATTCATATTCGGGAATCAGGTCAGTATTGAAGGTGTAATTGCCGTTTTCATAGGTTACAATTGCGGCGCCGTCAAGCGTAATGTCAAATCCTGCCGGGTCCGGATACTCACGGCCGTTTTCTTCGACCCCGTCATCACAGCCTGTCAGGATAAGTGCCACAGCCAAAAAGCTGAGTAAAATCAAGTTTCTTATTTGCATAGTCAACTTAAATTGGTTGGTATTGAACATTATTAACAGAGATCGAAACTAAGTTGCATTTGACAGAATTGCAAGATTGTTGCAATTAATTACTCAAAAAAATCAATTTTCGTATGTAAAGAATTGTTTCCCGATTACTTTTTTTCATTTCTTGACATTACAGACCACACACGTTTACTTAACCGTTATCCGATTAACACCGTTAACCAAGCGTTTTAAAGTCATGAAATCTATATTGGTAACCGGAGCCGGTTCCGGAATCGGCAAGGCTACGGCACGTTATTTTGCCGAGCAAGGTTGGTATGTTGCGCTATGTGACCTCAATACCGAATCGCTGCAAACTGTAGAGCGGGAATTGCCGGCCGATCAATGCGACTCCTTCCCATTGGATGTTACCCGATATTCCGATTTTGAACGGGTGATCGATAGTGTTTCTTCCCGCACCGATGGCCGGCTCGATGTATTATTTAACTGTGCCGGGATCATGCGGATGGGTCCTTTTGAAGAGGTATCTATTGAAGATCATCACCTGACTACAGAAATTAACATTAACGGGGTTATCAACGGGATATATGCTTCACTGCCGCTTTTAAAAAATACCCCCGGCGCCCGGGTTATTACCATGTCCTCGGCGGCTGCATTTTACGGAGTGCCGGATTTGGCGGGGTATTCCGCTTCCAAATTTGCTGTGCGCGGACTAACCGAAGCTCTGAACCTGGAATTTGAACCTTATGATATTGTGGTAACCGATCTGATGCCCCTGTATGTGGACACCCCCATGATCAGCTCGCAGAAGTACCAGGCCGGTACTTTGCGCTATTTCGGGACCCGACTTACAGCGGAAGATATTGCGAAGGTGGTCTGGGACGCTACCCGTGAAAGACGAATACATTGGATTCCTGGTCTCACTTTGAAAGCGCTCAAATTTATTACACGATTCTTCCCCTTCGCCGAGCGGCGGGCAATGAGAGCATTCAGCAAGCAAAAACGTAAAGATCTGGCTTCAGCGGGGTGAACTCGTGGAACCAGACTAACCGCGAGGCGAGCAATTCACACAAACTCTGGTTTCAGGCATACTTTCAAGACGGCCTTTCGGAATTTCATTTTCGCATTTAACGCAGATTCCGTATTTGCCCTGATCCATAAGTTCCAGTGCCTTTTGCACACTTTTCAGTCTTTTTTTCTGCCGCCTGCGGGCTTCAAAACTCATCTGTTGGGATTGCATAGCCTCAAGCCGCGTCAGCCGACCGAGTGAAGTATCCGGAGAAATGGGCTCAGTTGTATAATTCGACTGCTCAAGCGAATTCTGCAAATCCTCTTCCATTTGCTTGAGTTTTTCCCGGAAATGCTTCAGATTCTCCTCTGTCATAATTTATATATATTATTATTTATTGGGTTGATGCAATGATTCCCGAAAACCCGGTAAATTACAATAACCAAAAGTATGTTGATCAAAAAGCCATTATTTCTTTAACGAAGACGAACATCTGTTAACCGGATTTTACCCTGTTTTTTCCTCAGGGGGTCAATACCACTTTGCCGAAATTTCTCCGGTTTTCAATATAGCGATGTGCCTCTTCAGCCTCATCAAACTGAAAAGCGGCGTCTACATGCGGAGTAATCCATCCTTCCTCCACACCTTTCAGAATTTGCCCGGCCCAGCTCACCACCAATTTTGGCTCACCCCATAATCGACCTATATTCACTCCAAACACCCCTTTGTTCTGATTGATCAATTGTACCGGATTAAACCAGGGCATCACTTTCAGCAACGAAAAATATTTTAATTTCCCGGGAAGGCCGGATTGAACTACCTGAGATACGCCAAACATACCGAGCCTGCCGGAGGGGCGAAGTGCTTTATAACTTTGTTTCCATGAAGAGCCACCAAGGGGATCAAAAATGATATCCACTCCTTTACCGCCGGTATAATCAAACAAAGCCTCCGGCCAGTTTTGCCGGGTATAGTCTATACAAAAATCTACCCCCAGCTCTTTGAGCTTCTCATGTTTGGGTGATGAAGCCGTTCCGATCACCTTAGCCCCGAAACGGGAGGCCAGACTGATCGACGCCAGCCCCATTGCACCTCCGGCATTATGGATTAGCAGTGTGTGGCCGGCTTTCAATCCGCTCATTTCACATAACTGCCAGGCCGTCAGGTAATTAACAGGCAGTGCAGCCGCCTGAATATCCGAAAGGCGATCCGGAGTATGAAATACCTGGGCTTGAGAAACAACGACCCTGGTGGCATAACCACCGAATCGGGTCAGTGCGATTACCCGGTCACCTTCTTTAAACTCTGATACACTGCTGCCGGTTTGTGTAACTTCTCCGGCTACTTCATAACCGACAACACATGGTGTTTTCGGTGCATCCGTATAAAGTCCCTTTCGAGCCAGAATATCGGAGAAATTTATTCCGGCGGCATTTACTTTGATCATTACCTCATCATCCCGAACCTCCGGGATAGGATAATCACGGATTTCAAGAACTTCGG
>SLQI01000422.1 GCA_007131535.1 Balneolales bacterium
AAAGAGCATAAATATACCGTCATGATGGGACGGACCCACGGTGTTCATGCTGAACCTACTACCTTCGGTATTAAATGCGCTTTGTGGTACGAGGAAATCAAGCGAAACCAATTGCGGTTTGCCAGTGCAGCTGATGGAATTGAAGTAGGCAAGCTTTCAGGTGCGGTAGGCACATTCGCCCATATTCCGCCGGAAGTTGAGGAAGAAACCTGCCGGCTGCTCGGGTTAAAACCGGCACCGGTTTCCACGCAGACATTGCAGCGGGATCGCCATGCTCACTACATGTCTACCCTTGCCCTGATCGGCTCAACTCTTGAAAAAATCGCGGTAGAAATTCGGCATCTTCAGCGAACCGAAGTGCGCGAAGTGGAAGAGTCGTTCGGCAAAGGGCAAAAGGGGTCTTCTGCGATGCCGCATAAAAGGAATCCGGTCAGCTCCGAGAATATCACCGGGTGTGCACGGGTCTTGCGGGGTTATATGGTAACGGCGTATGAAAACATCCCCCTTTGGCATGAACGGGATATTTCTCACTCATCAGCCGAGCGGGTTATCATTCCCGATGCGTGTATTCTGTTGGATTATATGCTGAATCGGTTTGCCGGGGTCATTGAAAACCTGACCGTCTTCCCGGAAAACATGAAAAAAAACATCGACCGCACGCACGGTTTGGTTTTTTCACAGCGGTTATTACTCATGCTGATTGAAAAGGGGTGGTCACGTGAAGAAGCTTATGATACCGTTCAGCCGCTTGCCATGCAGTCCTGGGAAGATGAAAAGCCCTACCGAGAGTTGATTGAAGCTGATGGTAAACTACGCAATGCGCTTTCTCCGGATGAAATTGACGCGGCGTTTGATTTAAATCACCACATGAGAAATGTTGATGTTATCTTCCGCAGAGTGGGTCTGGAGGATTAATCGGTTGCAACGGATCTGCGCAGATGAATACGGATTTTTCCGGGGATTCGCTGTTTCAATCATTAACCTTAATGATTAATGGTGTAAGGGATTAACTATCCAACCTTCCGGTGAACATCTGTGTGCATCCGAGGCAAAATAAAAAAAACAGTATGCGTGCCTACATTTTTTTGGTCTTGTTGTCTCTTTTGTTGCTGACGCCGGCATACGTGAGTTTTCGCAGACAGATGCGCCGGGTCAAAAGGGAGATTTTGGGGATTAAGTCGTCTGATGAAGATCAAAGGGATTTTATAAGAGAAGATCCGGGTAACAAAATCCGTATTTTGGGCATACCCTTCATTTATGTGGTTATAGTCATTTTTCTGATGTGGGGGGTAGCCGTCGGGTATTACGTACATACGACAATCTTGAATTGAGTATGATGCGGTGTTATACCAGATGAATCCTATAAGTGCTATGACCGTTAGCAGAAACCTAATCACCCACAAAATTAAAATTTCTGTTGATCATCAGAGATCATCCCAAACGAATTGCTATTCCTCAGGCAGCACATGCCGAACTGACAGCGGAACTTGCGCGGCATTTGGATTATGAGCGGGCCGGTTTAACCGATCCGCCTGAGACCTGGTTTCAGGCGGCGGCACGGCACGATGACGGGTGGCTGTATTGGGATCGCCAGCCTGAAGTGAATCCAAAGACCGGAACCTGGTTCGATTTCATGAATATGCCGGCGGCGACCCATTTATCTATCTGGAAGAGATCGGTGGAATTATCGCAGGGACTTCATCCTGCAGTTGCATGGTGGGTTTCCCGGCATGTGGTTGGATTATTTGATATGCATGATTGGTCCAAAGAGGGTTGGTATGTGCAGCGACAAGGACGGGAGTTCAGAAAGCGCCAGCTTCTGCTGCAGGATCAGTTTGAGCCAGCCGTTCAAAATTTCAAAGGATATGAACAGTTGGGCGATCTGCTTTCCCAATGTGACTGGCTTTCCCTCGTATTATGCATGGGACACAGTGAGGCCGATATCTTACCCATGTTTTCCAGGGGTGATCAAACCCCGAAGGTAGTTGCAGAGGGTAGCAAAGTCCACATTCAAAATGGATGGTTTCGGCCGGAGAGGATAGAATGTGAGGTTCAGGCTTTTGAAGTTCCCGATGAGCCGGTTTCTTACCTATATGAATGTACCCCTGTAACGCTGTCCTGGAAGATTGAAATGGTGTAGCAGTATGTAGACAGAAAAGCTACTAAGTGCGAATCGGAGAGCGGGAACTAATGAAGAATCTATACATTTACCGATGAGTGAAACAGATAAAAATCACAACGATCAAACATTGAAATTTTATGAAACACATCATTATTACCGGAGCTTCACGTGGTTTTGGGGCATCAATCGCGTATGCTTCCGCTGAAAGCGGGACGAGGTTACACCTGGTCGCCCGCAGTGATATGGCGGAGTTGAAATCAAAACTGGAACAGAAAGGTGCCGAGGTGAAAACATACACTGCTGATTTAAGCAAAACCGAGAACAGCGAAGCGTGGTTTTCAGAGGTTGCAGAAAATATCGAGCGCGAATCAGCTGAAGCCGTCATATTGTACAACAATGCCGGTATGTTGCACCCCATCGGACCCATAGGCAAATACAGTGCATCGGATTACCGGAAAAACCTTGAAATAAATTTCGTGGCCGCGCTCATGGCGGGGCATCTTTTTGTTCAAAGCTTCGGGGACTACCCCTGCATCAAGCGGGTCATCAATATTTCTTCGGGTGCCGCACGGAATCCGTATCACGGCTGGAGCCACTATTGCAGTACCAAAGCCGGACTGGATATGTTCACCCGTTGTCTGTCACTTGAACAAAAGGGGCAGGCCTATCCTGTTGAGGCACTCAGTTTCAGTCCCGGACCGATAGATACGGGTATGCAGGATGAGATCCGGGAGATGTCCAAAGAAGACTTTGCCAATGTGGATAAATTTATCAGCCTCAAACAGAGCGGTAATCTTGGAGATCCCGATGAAACAGCCGGGGTACTCCGCAACCTGGTTTGGCAAAAAGATTTCCCCGACGGCCAAATCCTGGATATCATGGATCTTTGAAATTAACAAAGCGGGCTGTCCGGCAAAGCCGGGCTGCCCGCATGTATCCATTGAAAGAAGTTGCTCAACTCCCCCAAATAATCCGTGTGCATCAACGTCATTCCGCGGCAATAAAAAATCCGTTTCCAATCCGTGAAAATCTGCGGTTAACATAGACCTGAATATTGCCGGCTGATGAAGTTCTGCAGGTTACTCAATCAGTCCCCAACATCGAACTCACTCCAGGGGTAAGTTTTCTTCGGAACAGCTCTGAAGCTAATGAGCTCTTTTTTAGTGGGATGTTCAACTTCCATCTCGTGGCAGAACAGGGCGGGATCACCTTTTGAGCTGTTGCCGTATTTCTGATCTCCCCAAAGCGGGCAGCCGGCATGAGCAAATTGCACCCGTATCTGATGCGGCCTACCGGTTTTCAGGTCGATTTCGACAAGAGTCAGCTCCTGGAGATGCTTAATGGTTTGGTAAACAAGAACTGCTTTTTTAGCCTGTTTTGCTTTTGAGGAAGCAACGGATACGATATTGGTTTTGCGATTCTTAACCAGGTAATGAGTCATTTCACCCTCGGGGGGATCCGGAGCTTGCTGCAAAACAGCCAGGTATTTCTTATTAACGGCATTGCGCCGGATTTGATCACTCAAGCGGCTTGCGGCCTTGGAAGTTTTGGCTAAGACCATCACCCCGCCTACGGGCCGATCCAGCCGGTGAACAACGGAAAGGTAGACATTTCCCGGCTTTTGATCCCGCTCTTTCAGCCACCGTTTTAACAGGGTCTGCAGGTCTTCATCACCGGATTGATCAC
>SLQI01000134.1 GCA_007131535.1 Balneolales bacterium
CGGCTGAGATAATAGCGATCCTCCCAATATGAATTGTCGATACGATCCATAGAAACTCCGCCGGATACGGATGCGTGAATGAATCTGAACGTTCCTACCATAACCCCGACATGATAGGTGTCGGGACCGGTTTTAAAGAAGATCAGATCACCGGTGCGAAGGTTTCTCTTCCGGATACGGCTGCCAAACTGCATCTGCTCCCGTGTAGTTCGGGGTAATTCTACACCAAAAGTTTCTTCAACTGTCAGCATCACAAACCCACTGCAATCGACCCCGCTGTTCGTTAAACCTCCAAGAACATAAGGGGTATCACTCCAATCCTGATAATGTTCCAGCAGTTGTACTTCAACCGAACGTGAAGAGCCTGGCCTCATGGTGCCGCAAGAGGCAAGAAGGACACAAAGGAACAGGGTGAAGAAGTAACCAGCTTTTGAATGCATGGGATAAGTAAGGATTAGGAGTAAGTTCCGCCTAATTTCAAGTGATGCCGCAAAATAGGTTGTTTTGCGATAATTTGTCAATTAACAGGAAAAGTTTGGAGAGGGTATAAAAGTGTTAGGTTCAGGAATTCAATTCTGCACTCATTGTTTTTTTACTGGTCTGAATAATATAACTATAGAATAATCACTCCGGCACAGACGAAGTGCAGATTTCTGGCAGCCGTAATTAGTGTCTGTAAGAAAACGCCAATATCGGCGTTCAACTCGTCCCAAAAATGCTCATGTACACTCTGTACACTGCGCTTTACGGGAACTTCGCGCGTATTAATCCTGGCGTTTTCTTACGACACTACCACTTTTCGTACAGGCTCTTATTAAACTCAATTATTGGATCGAAACGAAAACTTTATACTTTTGAGTGTGGGAAGCTGTCCGGGGTACGTATATTCGGCCCGAAATTTATACCATCAAATTTGTATTCAGACAACATGCAGTTACTTGTTAATATAGATCACATCGCCACTTTACGAAATGCCCGTGGAGAAGGAGTTCCGAACCCGGCAGAAGCCGCTCAGGTTTGTGAGCAGTTCGGTGCCAGAGGTATAGTGTTTCATCTGCGGGAAGATCGGCGCCATGTGAATGATGAAGATGTCGTCAGACTCAAAAAGGTGGTACAAGGAAAACTCGTGTTTGAGATGGCTGCTACCGAAGAAATGCTTGAAATCTGTACAAACACCGAACCCCAAATTTCAACCCTGGTACCGGAGTCCCGCGAGGAGCTGACTACCGAAGGGGGATTGAAAATGAAAAAAGTGGCGGATCATTTCGGAAGCCATGTCATCCCTCGTTTGAGAACTTTTGATATTGAATCCAGCCTGTTTGTGGATCCGGTTGAAGAGGATATCCGGCTGGCTGCTGAGGTAGGGGCCGATGCTGTGGAGCTGCATACCGGTACGTATGCCAATGCCAATCCCGATGATAAGCAGGATGAGCTGGCAAGACTGAAAGAAGGGGCCGACCTTGCCCGTTCCCTCGGTTTGAAGGTTAATGCCGGTCATGGTTTAAACTTCTTCAACATAACACCGTTGCTTAAAGCCATCCCGTATCTGGAGGATATCAGTATCGGTCATGCCCTGATTAGCGACGCGGTTTTTAACGGACTCGGTAATACTATCCGGCGAATGGCGAAGCTGATAGAATCTCATAATACCTTTCCGAATGGAACTTGAATTTTCAAAAGATCACAAAGCGGGTTATGCGGCCATAATCGGCAAGCCCAACGCGGGTAAATCAACCCTGATGAATGCGCTGTTGGGGGCTAAACTATCCATCATCACGCATAAACCCCAAACGACCCGTAACCGGGTAGTCGGCATTTTCTCGGACGAAACCTGCCAGGTCGTGTTTCTGGATACACCCGGTTTGATCGACCCGCGATACGGACTGCAGGAAAGCATGATGAGGGCTGTCAACCGGGCTCGTAATGATGCCGATGTCGTTATTCATCTGGTAGACGGCAACCGGCCTCCGGATGTGGACATGGAGATGAAGTATGTTGGCGAAGTAGATATCCCGACATTACTGGTGATCAACAAAACGGATCTGGCCGACCGCCGGCGGATTGAGTCCTGTAAAACGCAGTATACCTCGCGCAAGGATTATGATGAGGTGCTGGAAATTTCGGCGCTCAACGGCAGCGGTCTGCCGGAAGTGATGGAGGCGATAAAGCAACGGATACCGCTGAGTCCGCCCTATTATCCTAAAGATCAACTCAGTGAGCACCCTGAGCGGTTTTTCATTGCGGAAATGGTCCGCGAACAGTTGTTTCTGCAGTTCCGGCAGGAGATTCCCTATTCCTGCGCCATCAACATTGTGGACTATGCGGAGGAGGAGGAGATAGACCACATCCAGGCTGAAATTGTAGTGGATCGCAAATCGCAGAAAGGGATGGTGATCGGAAAAGGGGGGCAGGCCCTCAAAAAACTCGGAACCGCTGCCCGACAGGAAATTGAATCCTTCCTGGGTAAAAAGGTGAATCTGCAGCTGTTCGTGAAAGTACGTGAAAAATGGCGTGATAAACCCGGATTTCTGCGCTCCTACGGATATGAGTGAGGTCAGTTATCAGTTATCAGTAAACAGTTATCGGATTGTCAGTTGTTAGCCGCTCAGTTTCCAGATTTGATCATCACGATCAGAGACTTATGATTTTTCACAATCGTTATTTACATTACCAGTATCGATTCCGTTAAAACTAACTGCGATGACAACCAAAGACAAAATAAAGCGTGAAATCGACAAGCTCTCTGAAAATGAGCTGGACAAGCTGTATTTATACCTCCACACCCTCAATAGAGACAAAAAGCCCAAGCCGAACATCCGATCCTTGAAGCTAAAAGGAAAACTCGACCACAAGGATATTCGGTCTTTGTCATATGAGTAAGCTGCTTTTAGATTCGAATATTCTTGTTTATTCAATCGATGAGGATTCTCAATTTTTTAATAGAGCCGAAAAGTCATTGATCCTACCGATAAATACCTCCTTACGACACTACCACTTTTCTTAAAGGCACTAATTGAGAGCTGTTCACTGAGTAATTTTCCAGTTTCATTTATCCGGAGGGATTGCTTTCTTAGGTCGACAGACCATATTACACCTAATCATGTTGCCCATGAAAGCGCTTTTTTTACAATGTATGAATTATACATGGATGCTGAGCTTGTTGATTTTTGCGGGGTGCGCCACGGCTCCGTTAAGTGCTCAGCAGATTCCGGAACCTGCCGATGTTATCGGTTTTGATCCCGGAGAAAACTACAAACTTGCAGATAACTCCCAGCTGGAAGACTATTACCGCGAGCTGGCTGCTGCCAGTGATCGCATCGAGCTTGAGGTGATCGGCCAGACCCACCGGGGCAGGGACCTTTTGATGCTGGTTGTTTCCAGTGAGGAAAACCTGGCGAGGCTGGATCACTACCGGGATATAAGCGAACGCCTGGCAAAAGCGGATGACCTTAATGATGATGAGGCCAGGGAGCTTGCCGAAGAGGGAAAATCGATCGTCTGGATCGACAGCGGCCTGCACTCCGCCGAGTTTGCCCATGCCCAACACTCACCTCATCTGGCTTACTACATGGCCACCGATGAATCCGCAGAAACCCAGCGCATCCGCGATGACGTCATCATGCTGCTGATGCCGGTAATGAACCCCGACGGACAGGATGTTGTGGTCGATTGGTACCGCTCTCAGCGGGGCACCCCGTTTGAAGAAACCGGCCCGCCCTGGCTGTGGCACGAATATGTGGATCACGACAACAACCGCGACTGGTATATGTTACTGCAGGACGAATCCCGGGCGGTAGC
>SLQI01000249.1 GCA_007131535.1 Balneolales bacterium
CCGTAACGGAGAGATCTTTTAAAACAAGCAACTACCTCTCCACAAGATTCTACCAACTGTAGTCAAATAAAAACAGCAGTTGATGGCTGTGTAGTTGCTTATTTGGCGACAGCTCCCTCCACTCCGGTTCGATAAACATCGAAAGTATAAATCACAAGATAGCCTCACCTCCCGTGCCATTGACAGATGTTTTTAGCCGCGGATCTGCACGGATCAAAGCGGATTTTATGGGCTATGTGTAAATAACTCTAAGTCCGGAACGTAGTGGAGGACGACCGAACATAGCCCTGCCACAGGCACAGGCGACCGTTGCGGAGCATAAGGTCGGGGTACGAGGATCACTCTCCACTCAATATCCCGAGGCAAAACCGATGAACCTGCTATAAATGGCCGCCGAGGGATGCACGGGAAAGCGCCGGCCATCTACGACGCGAGGACGCGTGGTGATAGTGGGCCGGTGCGGGGACGCATTCGGCCGGCGTTTAGGTTTTTTATGCAGGTTTATGTCACCTTTTCAACAGTGCCAACGAAGGTGGGATTAGGATCTCGGGATGACATGGTTGCTGGGGGAAACAGCGCGGCTTCGTCGCGCGAAAAAAGTCTTAATTGTGTTTCATTTTCCTGGGAAAACAAAATTTTAAATAATAGTTGTGCAACACGCACTTCAGCCGACGGTTGTACGGCTCCCGCAAAGTTATGGGGCTTTAGCTCCGAAATGGTAGGTAGACATAAATTGAAAATCCTTCCATGCAGGGATACCTCGGTTTGAAGAGAGGGATGGCTGGAATTGTGATGCAGGAGCGGGAACGGTGCGGGGCTAAAGCCCCGCGTTTATATGAGGGGGGCGCTTAACCGTTGACTGAAGTCAACGGAAATGGATGAGTGCGTAGCTGATAACTGACAACAGTGTTAGGTTGTCAATCCCTGAATCAGCTAACATACAGCGTTGCGATACCTATATTGCATCAAACCGGTACGTATCTATAGCTTGATTAATTTTTCAGCAACCAGTAACAGACATCACATTTACCCAAAGCCGCCGACTGGCGGAGAATCCCGGGTTAGAGGGCTATGACGTTTCTTTTAGAAATTCAGGCGTTAATATGCAGTTCGGATTTTTCGGAGTGTGCTCAATAATGATGCAGCACTTCCCTCACATAACAAATTGATTTAAGATTAAAAGCTCTTTATAATCGTTTCCTCTTAAAACCTGAACTACCTAATGGGAAATGCGTATGATTCTATCCCGCGCCTGTAATTATGGGATACTTGCGTCTTTATATATCGCTAAAGAAGAGCGAACCAAAACCGGCTACACCTCAATCCGCCATTTGAGTGAAGAGCTGAATATTTCTTTTCATTTCCTCACCAAAATACTGCAAACACTTACAGCCGAGGGTATACTCCATTCTCATAAAGGACCTAAAGGCGGGGTAATGCTTGCCCGTAACGCGGATGAAATTACGATACTCGATCTGGTATATGCGATTGACGGGGAGGACATCTTTACCGAATGTGTTCTCGGTTTGCCCGGATGCGGCAATGAAGAACCCTGCCCGATGCACTTCCAATGGGCGGAAGTCCGTGAAAATCTCAAAGATATGTTTGAGCACAAAACACTTGCTGAAACCGCGGGCGAAGTCGAAGAAATGAAGTTACGGTTGTCTAATTTCGTCAGGGGTGAAAAACAGTAACATTTTGGACTGCTCCAAGTTACTGCATCTCATAATGATCTACACCGTCTCTGCCCGCAAGGTTTCCAGAGAAGGTTTGCGGTAAACGCCCCGGCTGTTCAGGCTGCCGATTAACAGTGTAAGCAACACCACGGCAACAAGCGTTACCAGAATCGGCTGCCAGGTGGTGATGAAGGGTACTTCAAACACGACCAATGCCAACACCCAGGTAGCTGCGGTAGCGAGAATCAGTCCGGTAAGTGCCGAGAGCAGCCCCAGCACGGCGTACTCAACAGCAAGAATAGCGGTTACCTGCCTTGACGATGCTCCGAGGGTTTTCAGCAATACGGTTTCTTTCAAACGTTGGTAACGACTGGTCATAATCGCGCCGAACAGGACCACCAGCCCGGTAAACACACTAAATAGGGCCATGAACTGAATAACGTAACCCACCTTCCCCAGAATTTCATCCACCGTTTCAAGAATGAGTTCGAGGTCCAGTGCGGAGACATTCGGCAGCTCAGCAATCATTTGAGATTGTATTTCAGCGGATACCTGCCTGCTTTCTGCATTGGTTACCAGCACATGAAACTGGGGGGCATCCTCCAAAACCCCGGAGGGAAAAACAAATATGAAATTGGGTTGAACCTGCTGCCATTCCACTTCCCTCAGAGATGTGATTTCCGTCTCAAATACCACCCCCTGAAGCTCAAAGTTGATCCGGTCTCCGAGATCCAAATCCATTTGTTCAGCCATCCCTTTGGCCATGGATATCGGGATTACACCTTCGCCGTCAAAAGTGCTCTGAAAATTGCCTTTAACAATTTCCTCACCCCGGGTAAGCGAATCCCGGTGGGTAACTCTCAACTCGCGGGCATAGATCCAGTCCGGCACGGTTCGGTCACCGCTATCCCGGATTGACTCAAGGGGTTCACCGTTAATCTCACGCATGCGCATCGTAACGATCGGCACCTCCTGCACAATCGGCATACCGCGATCCTTAAGTTTGGTCTTCGCCGGTTCAAGCTGGTTGGTCTGGATATCGTAGAACACCAGGTTCGCCCGGCTTTCCTGCTGGGTAAGCCGCACCTGATCAATCAGTACATCCCGGGTCATGTAGAGTGTGCCAATCAGAAATGTGCCGAAACCTACGGCCAGCAACAGAATCACAGTCTGGTTGTTCGGGCGATAGAGATTGGAAATCCCCTGCCTCAGCAAATACGGCATTCCGGGCCGGATGAGTTTCTTCGCCAGTTTAATCAACCCGAGAGCCGTCAAATAAAGCAGCCCGAATGCGGCAAAAACCCCGCCGGCAAAACCGAGTCCATAATCTACCCGCCCGGTTTGCTGGATGGAAAAGGCAATTATTAACAGCGCGAGTATCGATGCTATAATCGTCCGTAATCCGCGGGCTGACCCGGTCTGTCCGGACTGTTCCGCTGAACGCAACGTCAACAGTGGTGAAACATCCCTGATCGCGACCAGCGGCAAGAGCGCAAACAGCGAAGCGGCAACCGTCCCGATGATGATACCCTGCAGAACCGGCAAAAAGGCCAGGCCGGGTTCCAGATCAACGGGGATAAAGTCATCCATTAACACGGGCAGATAGTACTGCAGGCCGGCTCCAATTACGGAACCGACAAGCGCCCCGGCAAGCCCCATCATAATGACCTGTACCAGATAAATGGCGAACGTTTGCCGGCTGCTTGCTCCCAGACATCGCAGAACTGCTATCCCTCCCAGCCGCTGTCTGATGTAGGTATGCACCGCGCTGGCTACACCGATGCCTCCCAAAAGCAGGGCGATGAAGCCCACCAGATTGAGAAACCGGGTCAGGTTAAGAAAGGCTTCACCAAAATCCTCCTTCCGGCTCTCCGGGGTTTCAGCCCGAACGCGGTTGGCTTCAAGTGTAGCTTCTATTTCTGTTTTCAGTGCTTCTGCATCCCGGCCGTCATCAAACCGAAAATGGATATACCGAAATACCTGACTGCCGCGGTCCAGCAGTCCTGAGGAGGCGATATCATTCAGAGGTATAAAAACGCGCGGCCCTGTTAAACCGGCAACGGCAGACTCACCGGGAATTCCGGTGACTTCGGCATCAATTACATAGCTTTGATTTCCGATGATAAGGGTATCACCCCGCTCAAGATTCAGTTGATAGAACAGGGTCTGATCTACCAGGGCATGAGATCTCCCCGTCTCTATTCGGTTGCGTTCCCGCGGTACGGTTTCCAGCTCCCCGTAAAACGGAAAATCCGGCTCAATCGCCCGGATACGTGCCAATCGGGTTTCACCGTCTTTGGCAGACCGCACCATGGAGTTAAATTGAATTTCTTTAGTCCTGTGCCCACCTATTGAATCCGCCAGTGCAAGTATTTCATCACTAAACTCCATACGGCTTTCGAACATCAGATCAGAGCCCAGAAGCTCTTTGGCCTGATCATCAATAGCGCTGCGGAGCGTGTACCCGAATGAATTGATGGCCACCAGCGCCGCTACCCCAAGCGAGATACAGGATAAAAAGAGAACCAACCGGCCACGTTGCGTTCGGCTTTCTCTCCATGCCATCAGCCAGGTCCATTTATCAAACAGGGAGTGAAACATCAGGGGATTGATCCAAAAGTTTAATGTAATGGGTGAGGATGTGTCTCAATTCACAGATTCTGGGGTTCATTTTGCAGATCTCTTTCAAGAACTCCGCCTGAGAGCTTGAGTATCCGGCCTGTACGACTTGCCAGCGACATATCGTGGGTAACCAGAACCAGCGTAGTTTCGTGGTACCGGTTGAGATCAAACAACAAATCTATGATCGTACTGCTGGTTTCGGAATCCAGATTTCCGGTCGGCTCATCCGCAAACAGCAGCCGGGGGCGGTTGATAAAAGCGCGGGCAATGGCAACACGCTGCTGCTCACCTCCGGAAAGCTGGGTGGGATAGTGGTCGAGCCGGTCCCTCAAACCAACCTGATCCAACAGCTCTTCAGCCCTTCCGGCGATATTTCGTTCTTTGCGCAGCTCAAGCGGTACCATTACGTTTTCCATCGCCGTAAGCGTCGGCAATAACTGAAAAGTCTGAAACACAAAGCCGATATATTGGTTGCGTAGTTGCGCACGTTCATCCTCATCGAGCGGGCTGATGTCGGTATCGTTAATCCGGATTGTGCCGGAGGTAGGCCGGTCCAGCCCTGCACACAGGCCGAGCAGTGTAGATTTTCCGCTTCCGGAAGGTCCTACAATTGCACACGTTTCACCGGGAAACACCGAAAACGATATATCGTTTAAAACCGTCAGGGAACGGGTACCGCTCGGGTAGGTTTTACAGATATGCTGAACTTCAAGTATAGGTGAATGCGACATAATTCGGATAGATTAAACGACGATGAAAACACCAGCTGCGGCAGCGGCGTTTCCGGTTGGCTTTGTCGCA
The DNA here is from genome assembly GCA_007131535.1 of Balneolales bacterium. GTDB lineage: Bacteria > Bacteroidota > Rhodothermia > Balneolales > Natronogracilivirgulaceae > SLJN01. The sequence goes on from SLQI01000249.1 coordinate 5,100, forward strand.
CAGATAACGCCTTTTTGCCGCGCTTCTTACAGGGCATTCCCTTTTGCTGGCTGATTTTTCTGGTGATGCTTCTGATGCTGGCCGTATCGGCTTATGCAGCCGAACAACCCAGGGTGGTGTTTCTGGGTAACAGCCTTACCGCCGGATATCAAATAGATGAAAATGATGCCTTCCCCGCTTTGATCCAGCAGAAAATCGATGAGCGCGGATGGAATTACCGGGTTGTGAATGCCGGCGTCAGCGGGGATACCTCGGCCGGAGGGTTGAGCCGTATCGATTGGCTGTTGAACCAGCCTGTATCGGTCATGGTCATCAGCCTGGGAGCAAACGACGGATTGCGCGGGCTCGACCTGGATCAAACCAAAGAGAACCTGCAAAAAATTATCAACGCGATTGAGGACAAGCGTCCTGATGCCCGCATCATTTTGAGTGGTATGGAAATTCCGCCAAATTTAGGAAGCGAATACGCCGAACAATTCCGGGAGATTTTTCCCCGGCTGGCCGAAAATAACGATGTTGAGTTGATCCCCTTTCTGCTTGAAGGTGTTGGTGGGGAAGAAGCCTATAATCTGGATGACGGCATCCACCCCAATCCGGAGGGGCATAAGATCATTGCCGGGAACGTATGGGACGTTCTTGAGCCGGTTCTCAGCGAAACCGCGCGAACTCCCTGATGCATCAAGAGCTTTACCTCACCGGTCACCTCCGACCAATCAAAAATCTGATTTCACAAATCGTTAATCTGCTATCCGTTGGTTTTACCTCGATGTCGGCGTATGGGCTAACAATTTTTGCTTTACCTCTGCCATCTGAGCCGGGTTTGGCGGATTAACGATAGCAGATTAACGAGATCAGATTTTTGATTGGCAGGTCACCTCCGAACAACAACACAAATAACCCGCACCAATCCACGGATAAAATATTTACAAATCGAAAAGCTGTGCAATCTGCTCATACCGAAAGCGCTTTTCGTTCGTATCAAAAGTGGTTTCTCAAAAAAATTATCAGAGCGGTGTGAAATTATTGATTCGTTTTTAACTCTCAGGTTATCATCGCACGAAATCAAAACAAAAAATATTTGTAAGGTGAATTTGCGATACGGACTACTGATACTATTTCTTTTTTTTGTCACTATTTCTTCCAAGGCGGACTCCGGGACCGGAAATGATTTTTCAACTGAAGGAAAAAGCATTTCCCCCGAATTACTGAATGACCTTGACAACCGGGCACGCCTCATGGAACAGGGAAGCCTGGATGATATCCCCGATGTTGAACGGCCTCCTGCCCTGGACGGTTCATTTGATAAAACTGAGTGGTCGGAGGCAACGGTCTGGAAGCTGGATTGGGAGATTAACCGAGGGGAAAACCGCAGCGCTCAAGCTACCACCTATGTGCTCAAAATGACTACCGGCACCGAGCTTCATGTCGCATTTGTAAATGTGGACCCTCAGCCCTCCCGTATCCGGGCACGATTGGCTGACCGCGACAGCTGGTCACCCGATGAGGATGACGCCGTAGGGTTCTATCTCGACCCTTTTAATGATGCCCGGAATGCCTACCGGATCATGGTGAATGCTGCCGGAGTACAAGCCGATGCCAGCCGGTTCGACCGTGGCGCGCAGGGTACGGAGGATGACAGCAGTTTCGACTTCCTCTGGAACTCGGACGTTAGCCGATTCTCCGACGGGTTTATAGCGCAGATGACCATCCCGCTGCGCAACCTGCAAATCCCCGAATCTGATGCCGATCAACTCGAAATGGGTTTTATGCCTTTCCGGATGTATCCGCGGGATTTTACCAACAAATTTGCTCCGGTACAGTGGGATTTTGACCGCAATTGCTTTTTGTGTCAAACTCCCGGCATCCGGATAGATAACCCCGGAAGCGGTCGGGTGCCGATTCAGTACATTCCCTATGTGAGCGGGTTTTCGGAGGGATCCGGTGATGGCACCGATATCACTGCGCACTCCCCTCAAACCACCGGCTCGGCAGGGATTGATATCAAATACCAGTCCGGCAACTCGGTGGTTGATGCCACCATATTACCGGACTTCAGCCAGGTGGAAACCGATGCTTTTCAGATGACCAGCAACGTTCGTTTTGCCCCGACGCTATCCGAACAACGTCCCTTTTTCATGGAGCGGACAGATCTGTTCCGCTTTCCCATATCTCAAACCCTGTATACCCGGTCTATCGTCGACCCGACCGCCGGAGCCCGCTGGACCGGCAAAACCGACTCTCACAACTGGGCTATCATTTCGATGCATGATCAAACCGGGTGGTTCCTTGATCCCGGTCCGCAATCCTCGCGGCGAATCGTGGATGAAGAGGTTAACTCCTGGAATAACCTGTTTCGTTATAGGTACGACCACTCATCCGACGTAATGATGGGGCTGTTTTACAGTGACCGGATTACCGAAGACGGATATAACCGGCTCTTCAGCTATGACGGACAAATCGGGATAGGCGCCAATCACACTTTTGTTTTTCAGGGTCTGGGAGCCTGGAACCGATATCCTGAACATTTCGCGGATCAATATGGGGTATCCACTGATCCGACATTTGATTACGGCTATATCCTGCGCCTGAACCGCAGCGGCCGCAACTTCGACTTTCAAACCGAAACCCGGCGCTACGGAGATGATTTGATCACCGGGACCGGAAGTCTGCAGCAAACCGGTATCCAGACGGCAAGCTTCAATACCGGATACAATTTCTGGACTGACGGCACCTACCTGGAACGGCTTCGCCTGTGGCTGCACACCGGCATAATCTGGGAGCTGGAGGGCGGCAACATCGGCTCGATTATAGATGATCCTCAACTTAATTCGCAAAGCTACCGGCCCGGAATCAGTTTTTATGGATTTAACCGATCGGTATTTCAATATTCGTTTACCCGCAATCATGAAGTCATAGAAGGGAATTCCGGTGATGAAATCGTCAGGCAGGGCTTTGACTTGTACCAGCACTGGCTTCGTTTTGATATGGATATCACCCCGGACTACCGGTTGGGTATGCGTGGATCGTTCGGAACTTCAGTGGACTTCCGCCTGATTGAAAAAATGAATGATTTCGATCTCAATATTTCCAATTCACTTTATTTATTTGACCGGCGACTCGATCTCTCACACAGCCTGAATTACATGCGGCTTTATCATGATGTGACTGCTCAACAGGCAATGACTCAGCGGTTGAGTGCCGAGTTTCAGTTGACTCGCCGGTTTGCAATCCGCAATATTCTGCAATACCGGGATTTTCGATTTGAAGAACCCCGCTACGGGGATGAGGTGGCCGATCAGGTCGAAACCTGGCAAAATCAAATGATGTTTCGCTATCGTCTGAATTATGCCACGGCAATATATCTGGGTGGATTTGCCGAATTCGGTGAAGAAGCTCCCCGTGTTGTCGGAGATCCGATTTACGAGAGTTCTCAGTGGCAGATTTTTGCGAAAGTTTCTTATTTGTTTTAACTGTAAGAGTTGCATCTGAGTATTTTTGCCGGGTAGTTAAAAAGCGTCTGAAAAACCGGGAATTCAGCTTTTTCAGATGAACATTTCATTATCTCTCATCCGTTACCTGTACGGATATGATGCAACTCAAGAAACTTCACGTAAAGAAAAAACGAGTTCAGCGCCTGCTGCACATCACCAAAAGGAAAAAGCTGGCGTGCAAGCTCTATCTGCAGGGTAAACCTGAGCAGGCTTCAAGGGAGATGCAGCATTATCTGTTTACTCTTGAACAGCAGCACCGGAACCCGCGAGATTTTGTGGCCGGTTTTCTCGGGGTGCTGACGGCATGTATTCTGTTGATTGTGATCAACGGCATCACTACTTACTCATTTACCTACGGCGCCTCTTTCATACTGGTATTATTTCTCGGCGGATTATTCTTTGTACCATATATCGCCAATCAGTATCACATGGGTAAAACCCGGAGGTACATTGAATCCGAAGTGATACCGGAACTCGAAGATCGGATTTCCTGGCTGAATCAACGAATAAAAAAGCTTCAGCAGCAAATTGAGGAAGAGCAAAAACGCTATGAAGCCTGGAGGCAATCTTCAGGGTATCACTCCGGCAGTGAGAACAGAAGTTCGCGAAACGGGCTGTCCCGGCAGGAAGCGCTCAGTATCTTAAACCTTGAAGAACCGGTTAATTTTGATGATGTAAGAAAAGCCTACCGAAAGCAAGTGATAAAGCATCACCCGGACCGGATGGCCGGCGGAAGTCCTCAGGAACTTGAGCGGGCGCAGGAAATCACCATTCGGTTGAACCAGGCTTACAGCCACCTGAAAAAGGTCATGCAACCCGAATCTGGCTGACGTTTGCAAATTAGCCTCGACTAACAATTTTAATCACGATACTTGCAGCATGACGAAATCTTGTTTATCTTTGCCCCGCTTTTATTCAGGTATTACTTACTTACATCAACCAGATAACCTGTTTGACCAAAGGAATTAACATTAAAAATTCCCAATACATAAATGGACGACAGTCATAGTTGTAGTTTACATAGCAGTCTGATGCGGATATTCCGGATAGAAGGATAACCGCTGGAGTGATTAATTAGCCGAATCCCTTTCTGTTTTTTCACTTCACCGGTTGCCCTCCTCCGGTGAACTTTCCGACAAAAAAAAATAATTCTGTAAACATGCTGCCTCGAGCCGGACGCATTGTATCCGGCCCGAAATAGTATGTGGCATGCTGTTGCTGTGTACTGTCTCCGCAAAGTCAATGGAGGTACATTATTATGCAATTTATAGAGCGATTTAACTTCACGCTTACAATCATCCGCTTTGGAATCATTTTCCTCGTGGGTCTGCTAATCTTCTTTGCCAATAAAGCTGCCGCCCAGCAGATGGTCGTGGATGATGCCGAAATCACCACCCACCGCTCCTTTCAAATAGAAAGCTGGTACGGGACGATAGAATCATGGATGTTACCGGCTGTAGGAGTGACTTCTTATTTGGAAGTTGCCGCGGGTCTGGGATTTGACTCTGACAACACCTTCAGCCCGGACCTCTGGATGCTGGAAGCTAAAGTTGTGCCCGGCGACCTCGAAGACGACGGCTCGGCCTGGGGCATTGTAACCGGGGTCATGTGGGATATGGACCGGGAAATGGATGAGCTTTATGCCTATATCCCCTACAGCCGGATGATGCTCAACGACAGTTCGGTACTTCATCTGAATGCCGGATGGGCGATGTTTGGCGGGGATGAAACTGAACATGCCCTCATATACGGTATCCGGGCAGATATTGGCCTTTACGATCGCATCAGTGTCTTATCCGAACTGTTCACTGAAAACGTAGAAACACCGTCTTTCCAGGCCGGTTTGCGCTTTGAACTCATCGACGGTCTGCTCGAAATGGATGTTACTTACGGGCAGGGCTTTCAGTCCGGAATAGATGACCCCGGATTGAATATCGGCCTGGCTTTTACGCCTGATCGAATGTGGTAGTTCACTGTCTGCTGAGCAACTAACAAAACCGTTCCGCATAAGCACGATAAACTTGAGTGCATTAAAAAAGGCAGTGCCGTTTTCCGCAGCACTGCCTTTAAGGGTTGCTCCTATGCCTTCGACAGGTGATAGGTATGTGCAAAAAGATTTCAGATCTTTACAGACTAATACGTATGATTTTAAATATTTGGCTCACAACAGATATATCAGCTAAAAATTGTTCTGAAACAAGCACCCGCAGGAATGGGATGAGCTGGTATGAATCTGACTGCATTTTATGCAACTAAGTTGCATATTATATTTAATAAATGCAAATCTATTTTGTCTGAATGCTTCCCAAGTAAGAAGTGCGCAGAGCTAACAATAAGTACAGCAATGGATTAAAGAATCCATATCAAATTACTCTCCTTCTGATCTATCTGACGGAAAGTGAGTGGTTATTGGATAACTCTTTTTCTTTCCAATTTTCTTTAACGTATCCCTGATTTTACTCCTGACCCATACAAAAAATGTAGGGTAATTTTACGGAGTTACCCGTTTTACGTTATGTGAGTCGATTTCACATGAAGATATCCTGTTGTATGTCTCTGTTGCAGAAGCAGGCATTTTCTGTATAAAACGCTCCTCACCATCCAGCAAAAGCGGGCTGATAGCAGCCAGGCAACTCCGTCAAATTATCCTGATGCCTCCGAAAACGTTAATTTAACGACTCCCCTGTTCATAATCCTCGCCGTAAATCTCTTTCATTTTCTCTTTACGAAAGCGACTGGCAAGCTCCCAGGCCCGATCCCATCCATATTTGTTGATGGACCAGCTTTTCACCTTCATCCGCCCCGGTTCAGGATTCCAGGAAACCTGGTAATAAGGATATCTTTTCCCGGTTCTTGACCGTTGAAAAACCAGTGAAACACCTACCATCCCGGATTTGTTAATGGAGGAGCTTTTGGGTTTCCGGCGGTATTTTACCTCCGCTTCACTCTTGTCCTCTGTTTCGCCATTACTAACGCGATTTTGCAGTTCTTGTTTGAGTTTTTTGGCCTGCTCAAGAGCTTTATCTTTACCACCGTATTTTGAATCTGATGCAAATGCCGAATGAATCTTCCCGTTTTTATAGAACCTCACAAACCACCCGTGAGTTTTCTTGGAAGGCTGATCGATTCGGCTGATCCCCTTCATTTCACTCATTTCATTTTGTTCTTTATCCATGTTACTATAATCTTAATCAATAGGAAATTTACACAGGTAAACACTGTTAATATGAATTGATGTTAATTCTTCCTCCTCAGTTTGCACACATACTTATTTACCTAACCTATACTATTATACAATTTCATACGGTTTGAAACAAAGGATATACTTTTATTATTCTGCAAGCAACTTGCTATCAGAATTTCTGAATACACCCAAATTTTAGTATGAGACTTATCATCCGAAGGCTTCTGATCACTTTTTTTCTAATGCTCATTGGACTGATCGCAGTCATTCTTTACCGGGCAGCAACTATCAGTCCACCAGATATTGATGTTGAAGTTGCCGAAATTACCCCGGTCGACTCGGCAAAGGTTATTGACCGGTTTTCACGAGGGCTGCAGTTTCCTACGGTTTCACCACAGGATCCGGAAGATTTTGAGCCTGAGGTTTTCCGCTCATTTATCTCCTTTCTTGAAGAAGAATACACGTTGATGCATGAGCGTCTGGAGAGGGAAATCATCAACGACTACAGCCTTTTGTTTACCTGGGAGGGGACCGAGCCTGACAAAGATCCGGTATTGCTCATCGGCCACTATGATGTGGTGCCGGTAGAACCTCAAACCGAGGGAGACTGGACCTACCCGGCCTGGGAGGGAACGGTGGCCGAAGGATTCCTCTGGGGGCGCGGCGCTATTGATGATAAAAGCGGGGTTTTTTCCATCCTTGAAGCCACAGAACGTTTACTCGACGAGGGATATCAACCCGAACGCACCATTATGTTCGGTTTTGGTCATGATGAAGAAATCGGTGGACTTGAAGGCGCCCGCCGGATAGCTCAAACTCTGCAGGAGCGGGATATCCAACTTAAGTACCTGGTGGATGAGGGGATGCCCATAGCAGAACAGATCATGGAAGGCATTGATTCACCTGTGGCCATGTTAGGGGTCGCCGAAAAAGGTTATCTGAGTCTGCGGCTCCGGGCAAGGCAGGAAGGCGGGCATTCATCCATGCCGCCGAATGAGACCTCCATTTCAATTCTGAGTGATGCCATCAGCAATATCAGGCAAAACCCCATGGATGGGGAGTTTTCTGATTTATTAAGACAAACCTTCCGGCCAATCACCCCGGAGCTTCCGTTCGCCGAGCGCCTGGTACTTTCTAACATTTGGTTATTCAGCGGGTTAATTGAGTCTCAGTTCTCCAATATTCCCTACATCAATGCGGCTTTGCGCACCACCTTTGTGCCAACCATATTCGATTCCGGAATCAAAGAAAATGTTATTCCTGCTTCAGCTTCAGCTATCATAAATTTTCGCATTCACCCTATGGATGATGTCGAAAAAGTAAAAAATCATGTCCGGGATAAAGTAAATGATGACCGGGTTGTGATCGAGGAGATGCCCCGAGCCCGAAACCCCTCCCCGGTTACGGATATCGAATCGGGTCAATACGATTTAATGGCGCAATCCGTCCAGGAAGTTTTTGAAGATATGCCGGTAGCACCGATTTTCTTTCTGGCCGCTACAGACTCCCGGCACTTTCATGATATCACCGATCATGTATTCCGGTTTCGTCCTATCCGGGCTACCCCGGCAGACCGCACCCGGATTCACGGTACAGATGAACGCATCGGGGTAAACAATTACCTGGAGATGATACAGTTTCAGATCCGGTTGATTAAGAACAGTACGTAGCCATTTGATTGCTGTACTTATGACGAACCGGCGGCGTTAAACAATTGACATTTAAGCAACATTTAAGTTGCCCGTCTTATGCCTTATTCTGTATATTTGGCACCGCTTTGGGTTCTTAGCTCAGTTGGTTAGAGCGCTACGTTGACATCGTAGAGGTCGGCGGTTCGAATCCGCCAGAACCCACTTCTTACCCTTATCCTGGTACTTGAAACCTTGTAAAGCATTTCCGGTTTCTGACCATCGATAAAGTTCCGCGCATCAAAATTCAGCAGTTTTTCGCTATTCCTGATGAGCGACTTGTATCACCCCGCCTTCACTTGTCCGGGATGCCACATCTCAACCAAATCCCGGGATGTACAATTTTTGTAAGGTAGCTAATGAAGATCCATTACCGTCGGCTTCAGCCGACGGTTGTACGGCTCCCACAAAGTTACGGGGCTTTAGCCCCGAAATGGTAGATTGACCTATATTGAAAATCCTTCCATGTAGGGATTCCTCGGTTTGAAAAGAAGGATGGCTGGAATGGTGGTGCAGGAGCGGAAAGGTGCGGGGCTAAAGCCCTGCGTTTATATGAGGGAGGAGGCGCTTAACCGTTGACTGAAGTGCGTGTTGCACAACTCTTTCAAAAAAGCTTTTCTAAGAAAATGAAACACTATTTAGGCGTTTATTC
>SLQI01000136.1 GCA_007131535.1 Balneolales bacterium
CGGCTCACCCTGTTTGTCCTCATTTACTCCGGGTGCCTCACCGATCAGCATCAGATCCGCTTCCGGATTGCCAACCCCGAAAACAAGGTTGGTGCCTTCCAGGTCGGTTTTCAAAACGTCGGCTTCTGCACAAAGATCACGTAATTCATCCAGTGTTTGGCATACGCTCAGATCCGGAGTTGCAAGTGATTTAGTTTTAGATTCAGAATTTGAAGGCGTTTCGGACGAATTATCCGGCATGGCAGGCTCACTATGTTGAGTTTTGATTTGTTCAGGTTCAGAAACGGTAGTTTCCGGAATATCATCAAACGCTTTGCCGTCAAATTTGCCGTAAATCTCCTGCTCATTCCGAAGGAAAGCCTCAATACGATCAATTAAATCCGGTTTATCCGGCATATTCCATCTCGGTTTCGGGTTGAGATTGATAGATTTCGGTTTGCGGTGCACCGTGGAAATACCCGTCGGTGGTTCGCTCAATTAACCGGCACGGTACGATGGTATTGGCCAGGCTGGAATCATAAGGCAAGGCTACGCGGATGTAGTTATCGGTCCAGCCGAGTATAAACCCATCTTTTTCATAATCCTCAAATAACACCGGCCGTGTTTCGCCTGAAAAGTTTGAATCGAATTCATACCTCTTTTTATCGGACAAGCGGCGCAATTTGTGAGTTCGGCTGCGCCGCTCAGATACCGGAACTACATCTTTCATCTCCGCGGCTTTGGTATTAGGTCGCTCGGAATAGGTGAACACGTGCAGATAGCTAACAGGAAGGCTATCAATAAAATCAAAAGAGTTCTTGAATAGCTCATCTGATTCGCCCGGATGGCCGGTTATGACGTCAACGCCTATGCATGCATCCGGCATAATGGATCGAATCCGCTCAACCCGCTGCCGGTAGAGTTCGGACCGGTAGCGGCGGCGCATCAATTTCAGCACCTCATCCGAGCCGCTCTGCAACGGCATGTGAAAATGCGGTTGAATGCAACGGGAATCGGCGACAAAGTCGATGATCTCATTGCTCAGCAAATTCGGCTCGATCGAAGAGATGCGAATTCTGTTGAGACCTTCGAGACGGTCAAGCTGTTGCAGTAGTTCGAAGAAGGTCTCACCGGTTTGTTTGCCGAAATCACCAACATTCACGCCGGTGAGTACTATTTCCTTGTAGCCCTCATCAATTACCTTGCGGGCCTGAGCAAGAACCTCGGAAATTTCCGGACTCCGGCTTTTTCCCCGGGCAAGCGGAATAGTGCAGAATGCGCATTTATAATCACATCCGTCCTGAACCTTGAGGAAAGCGCGCGTGCGATCGTTGGAGGAAAACGAATGGTGGAAATCCACGGCCTCATTTACATCGGAGTGGTGAATAACCGTATTGTCTTTTTTTTCAATCTGACCCGCCAGCTCAAACAAATCAAATTTGTAATCCGCTCCAAGAACCAGGTCCACTCCTGCGATATTGGCGATTTCCTCCGGTTCAAGCTGGGCGTAACATCCCACCACGGCCACAAAAGCTTCGGGATTAGTCCGCAACGCCTTTCGCACCGTCTTACGGCAATCCCGGTTGGCATCCTGGGTCACCGAACAGGTATTGACGACGTAGATATCGGCATGGTCATTAAAACCGACAATTTCATAACCATAGTCTGAAAACTGCCGTTTGATGGCAGAAGTTTCGGCAAAATTCAGCTTACAGCCGAGGGTGTGAAAAGCGACTTTTTTCATGGATGACGGAAAATCAGATCGGGAACAGTTGCGGTTTGAACTAAGCCTGAATAATACAAAAATCACCCGAGTTGATCACGGTTAAACTCAGGCAATTTGTGTCCGATTTACGCAGTGTTATTCTGTTGATTGTATTTCAGATTCCAATACATTAACACCAACACGCCTGCCAGGTCCTCCCAAAGGAATACCTGTGTAGTAGAACTGGAGGTACGCACCGACGCGCAACTATGCCGGCTACCGAAGGAAAGAGCTCTCACAGCTTTCCAATTTGGTTGTTTGGTTTTACATACGGACAGCCCGGCTTCGCCGGACAGCCCGCAGCGCAATTGTCCGTCAGCCCGGACGTAGTAAGATTGAAGCAATGAGCAAGTAATGACTCGGTAAACGGACACTATCTAAGGTGCCGGGTTTATCAGGCAGACAGATTGTCAATCATAACACCGAACCACTATGTCCTGTTGTACACACTGCCGCGATGCCGGCGATTTTTTCGATCTGAAAAACGCCCGTAAAGAACTTCATCACTATAAGAAAAAGGGGGCCATAACGTCGACCCGGTTGTTGATTGATGCTCTCAAATCTCTGGAAGTGAATGGTAAATCATTGCTCGATATCGGCGGTGGGGTCGGTATAATTCAGCACGAGCTTTTCGGGCATGGGCTATCACGATCCGTTCAGGTAGATGCATCCCGGGCATATCTGGAAGTTTCACGTGATGAATCAGCACGGCTCGGGTTCGATGACCAAACCGAATACCATTACGGCGATTTTGTAGATTTGTCTCCGGATTTACCTGATGCTGACCTGGTTACCCTGGACCGGGTCATTTGCTGCTACCCCCACATGCCTGAATTGATTGCGGCATCAACAAGTAAAGCCAAAACCTGGTACGGGGTGGTATATCCGGTGGAACGATGGTATACGCGGTGGGGAGTCAAGCTGGTCAATTTGTATTTCAAACTTACGAAGAGCGATTTCCGGGTATATGTGCATCCGGAGGGGAAAATAGAATCCCGTATCACCGGGCAGGGGTTTTCGGCAATTTATAAAACCAAAACCTTGCTATGGAATATAGCGGTATATCAAAAGAGTAAAGTCTGATAGAAACGACTTGGAGGAGGCTGTCTGATTACCTGTGGAATATTTTGTACTGCAAAGTGCGTAAATATTTTACACCGCTGTAATACTATAATGGGCAAAATATAATCAATAAGGTTACAACAGCTTTCCCTAATTGCATGACAAATCTATGTATGGCACTGCGTAAGTTTCAGTATATCAGTAATGTACGCAGTGTTGCTATGGTTTAAGTAATACATTTGGCACATAAGTTGACCCAAATTCTATGTACTCCGGTAGCCAAAATGGGTACTGTTACAAATGATGGCATGATTTACCGGGGAAATCAAAATCAAGGTTGATGTTCATGGATCAGCCTTAATAACGAGAACTTAATCAAGGAAGAAAATGGGTCAACAGCAACTCTTACTCGTAATACTTGTAACTATCATCGTGGGAATCGCCACTGTAGTTGCTTTGAATGTCTTCAATACATCCGCCGAGCAGGCCAATCGTGATGCCGTACGGCAGGATATATTGACAGCCTCCGCCAACGCACAGGGCTACTTTAAGCGCCCGACAATGCTCGATGGCGGCGGGAATTCTTTTTCTGATCTGACGATTGATCGCCTGGGAATGCCGGGTGTAATTGAAGATGATCAAGTGATAAATGAAAACGGTGAATATGAAATCGTAGGTTCACCGGCTGAAGAAGAGTTTACGATCAGAGGGGAACCTTCCGGAGGTTCCGATCCCATTGAAGGCCGTATTCACAGAGATGAAGAAACAGCCGGATGGGATATTGAATGGACTTCTGAGGAATCCTCTGAAGAGTAATACTGAGCATTCAATTGAACGATGTTACTTGAGTAATACCGGCCCGTTCTATCGGGCCGGTTTATACTCAATACTTTTTAAATGGGTTGCAGTCATCATTCAACATTTATGGTTGAGCGTTTAATACAGGTTCAGGCACCTTCCCGAGAAATATCCGGGGGAAACTATAATC
>SLQI01000255.1 GCA_007131535.1 Balneolales bacterium
CTGGCTCCGAAAAGTAAGGCTTTGTATCCCATTTGATAAGGCTGTTAGTGATATGATCTTAAGTTTTAAACCCGGCCCTGGTCGTAAATCCATCAATCATAAATGTGCATTATTTCATCAAGAGGTTTGCGACTTAGTACAGGTACTTCCGTATCTTTTTTGGGAAACCCGACCGGCATGAGCAGGATGGGAGACTCGTTTTTAGGGCGCTCCAGAAGATCATTCAGAAAGCTCATCGGGTTGGGGGTATGAGGCAGCGTAACAAGTCCGGCATTGTGGATTGCTGTAATAAGAAAGCCAATCGCAATGCCAACCGATTCATTTACATAGTAATTTTTACGCCGAACCCCGTTTTCCATTTGGTATCGCTCCTTAAAAACAATAATCAGTGCCGGGGCGTGGTCTATATATTCTTTTTTAAATGAGGTTTCGAATTTGGCAAGGTCCTCTTTAAATGATGCGGAGAAACGGCGTTCATAATTTTCTTTTTCTTCTTTTTCGGCTGATTCCCGGATCTTTCGTTTCAGATCGGGATTGGTAACCACACAAAAGTGCCATGGCTGTTTGTTGGCTCCGGAGGGGGCGGTGCCGGCAGACTGTATCAATTTTTCAAGCAGGCCGTCCGGTATCGGTTCATTGGAATACTCGCGTACCGTACGGCGGGTACTCAATTGCTGATACAATTCATCAGCCCGTTGCAACATTTCGTCGTCACTGAGCCTGTTAAAAGTGAGTTTCTCTTTGTTTTGCGTCTTATCCATAGTTTAAAAATGATTATTGTAACATATTAGGTAGTGCCTTTAAGAAAACGCCAATATCTTCGTTCCGCTCGCCCCAAAAATACTCATGCACGCTCTGTACACTGCGCTTTTTGGGAACTTCGCGCGCCTTGATCTTGGCGTTTTCCTACAGGTACAAGGTAATAGCAAATATTCGCTTGTCGGGAAAAATCTTTTAACAACAATGCTTAGCAGGTTCACCTTATTGCAATCGACATGCCTGCGTTCATAGATTCAGGGTAAGGATTATCTTCTTTACATGCATAGTGCGCCATTATTTTTAATGCCCGATCAAATACTGTTGTATAAATATTTTAATAGCAGTGGGTTTTCTGTAAATTAAGCTCGTTTAATTGCCATCACTTTTTAACGCAAGACATGGAATCTAAGGAATTTCCGGGGTTAGCAGTACAAAAGAAGAAGTTTAAAGAGAAAAGTAAAACCCTGATTAAGTTTATCGGTTTTCTTGTACTGTTGGTCATATTCTATAATGTACTCTTCCATCTCATCATGTATTATGAAGGAAGAGAGTATTCTATTATTGAGGGGCTGTATTGGTCCATGGTAACCATGTCTACCCTGGGCTATGGGGATATCGTTTTTCATTCCGACCTGGGTTATGTTTATTCAACTGTGGTGTTGCTCTCGGGAGTTGTTCTGTTGCTGGTTTTTCTGCCGTATGTGTTCATTCACTTTTTTTATACACCGTGGCTCGAAGCGCAGGAAGAAGCCAAAGCCCCCCATAAGCTCAGTGAAAAGTTTAACAACCATGCTATCATTACCAACGCTGATAACGTAGCATTTGCCTTAATTGAAAGGCTCAATGAATTCGGGATTGATTATGTAATAATTTGCGAGGATATCGGGGAGGCCCTGGAACTCCACGACAAAGACTATAACGTAATGCTCGGAGAGCTTGATGATCCTGAGACATATAAAAACGCGAGAATTGAACAGGCCTCATTGCTGGTTGCCACCAATAATGATATGGTGAATTCCAATATCGCGTTTACAGCCGATGAGATAAACAAAAACCTGCCCATAGTAACAACGGCAGATTCCGAAGACTCCGTTGATATTCTCAAACTCGCCGGAAGCACCTTTGTTATTCATACCGCCCGGATGATCGGGCAGTCCCTGGCACGAAGGACGCTCGGAGGGAGTGCCCGAATCCACGTAATCGCCCACTTTGAAAATATGGTAATAGGGGAAGCACCGGCACTGGGAACGCCACTCGTCGGAAAAACATTGGCCGAAACCAATCTGAGAAATGTTACCGGCATGAATGCCGTGGGTTTTTGGGAGAGAGGTGATTTTAAAACGGTAGATCCCGGAAAACGAATCGGAGACCACACCGTATTGGTAATGGTAGGTACGGTTGAACAGATGCGCAGGTATGATGAATTATTCGGAATCTACAACGCTATTGATGCACCGGTACTCATTATCGGTGGCGGCAGGGTGGGGCAAACCGTTGCAAAATCACTGCAAGAGCGGCAGATCGAGTACAAATTGATTGAGAAAAACGAAGCCTATGTTAAAAAAGGAGACAAGCGCTACATTAAGGGGGATGCGGCGGACCTGAAAACACTCCGTAAAGCCGGTATTGATAAGGCGCATACCGTCATCATTACAACCCATGATGATGACATGAATATTTACCTGACTATTTACTGCCGAAGTTTGAGACCGGATATCCAGATTACATCAAGGGCTGCGCTTGAACGCAATGTATCAACTTTGCACCGCGCCGGTGCGGATTTCGCGATGGCATATTCCTCGATGGGTGCTAATGCCATCTTTAACGCTTTACGCCGGAATCAGGTTTTAATGCTTGCCGAAGGGATTAATATTTTTCGTGTAAAAGTGGAAAACAGCCTTTCCGGTAAAAAGATATATGAAGCAAAAATCAGAGAGAAGAGCGGCTGTACGATTGTATCGCTCAATAAAAACGGTGAGAACCTGGTCAACCCGGAACCTGATACCGAGCTTGAAAAAGGGGATGAATTGATTCTTATGGGCCGGCTGGAAGATGAAAAAGCGTTCATGAAAAACTTTCCACAAAGTGTAAAGTGACAGAGTAGTTAGGTCGCGATAAAGGAGTAAAATAGCCGGCAGACTTTTTGGTGTAGTCATGAATAATTAGTAACATGACAGACATTTAATCAGTTCGGCATACTTCAGTAATGGCTACCATGCCGATAGTGAGGTTGTTGCTGGTTAATGGATAATGTGGTATAAAAGTTCGATAATAATTCCATTTTTTATGAGATTTACCTACAGTTTGACAGCTATACTTGTGTATGTAACTTTGTGTGTCGGTTGTACGGCGATGGCACAAAACAAGCAATTTACTTTCGAGGATGTTATGAAATTTAACCACCTCGAAGATCCGGAAATTTCCTGGTATGGGGACCGGGTTGCGTACTCCTTACAAAAAGATCGCGGGGATGGGAAGGTAGTAGTAACCTCCCTTGAAAATGACGCCGAATGGGAAATTGATCGAGGCTTTGATCCGTCGCTGTCCCGTGACGGACTTTGGGCGGCTGCCTTTATTGAGCCGCCGGCGCAAAAAAAATACAATCCCTATCTCAATGATGATGAGGTGCCGCCCCGGGGCATGGCGCTGCTCAATGCGGAAAACGGTGAGTTGGATGAATTCGAAAATGTAACCGGATTTGCTTTTTCAAATGATTCCCGCTGGATTGTTTACCAAAAAGGTGAACAGGATGATGTTGAAGATCAAACCAGTCGGTCGGAATTCGGAAACCCCCTTCATCTGCATGAATTAGGAACCGATCACACCGAACAAATTGATTTTGTAAAAGACTACAGCATTGACAGTACCTCCACATGGCTGGTATACAGTGTAGCGGATACTTCCGGGCAGGAAAACGGACTTTACGCTCGTAATCTGGATGAAGGCGGTGAACCGGTGACGATCCACGAGAGCCCCGACCGGCGCTATACCAGCCTGACCTGGCATGACAGCTCTATGC
>SLQI01000475.1 GCA_007131535.1 Balneolales bacterium
CCGCGTGAGAATGAGGATTACAAAATCCACCGCCCGGATGAGCGAACCTGGGATAATGTCCGGCAGGTATATCTCAAACAGTTTACGTTCAAAGGTGCCCCTCATATCTGGATGGGAGAAGAGTTCGGGATGTGGGGCGCGGACGATCCCGACAACCGCAAGCCGCTGATCTGGCCGGATCTCGAGTTTGATGATGAAGTCAGCCATCCGCACGGAGCCCGTCGTCCGCGGGATGTTGTGGAGGCGGATAAGGAGCTGTTTGAATACATCCAGACACTCGCCAACCTGCGCACCGAAAATCCGGTGCTGATTTACGGAGACCTGGATTACGTTTTGGTGGATGATCAGCGGGATCTGTTAGCTTACACCCGCTATGATGGCATTCAGAAGATGCTTGTGGTATTCAACAATGCCCGGCATCACCAATCCGCCGCAATAGAGTTGGAAGGAACGGCATTGCGTGATCTGCTACAGGATCGCTCCGATATACCGGTGGAAAACGGTGTCGCCCGGGTGGATATGCGGGCGAATTCGGGCAGGTTGTTTGAGGTGGAGATGGAGTGATGGTGTGACGGAGAGAGGGATGATAAGGAGATATCTTGTCAGTTATCAGCTTGGCACTCATCCATTACCGTTGACTTTAGTCAACGGATAAGCGCCTCCCCCCTCTTATAAATGCGGGGCTTTAGCCCCGCTCCTTCCCCCGTACCACAATTTTAGCCATTCTACTTCTCAAACCGAGATATCCCTTCATGGAAGGGTTTTAAAATATATGTCAAATTATCTGTACGGAGCTAAAGCCCCGTTGGTTGTCGGCAGGGTCGCCGTTTAGCCGTTGACTCTTCGAATTTCGGATAGCTTTTCGAGATGAAGGTTAAGTAGACGGTAAAATATAAGAAATTTGATGTTTGCTTCGGATCAGACGGTAAGACAAAACAGTTAAAATGATGCAGGCAGTAAAATTTAGCTATTTTGATGTCTGCTTAGGAATAAATAGCAAGGTGTGCCGTTCAGTTTAGATCAAACAGTAAAAAAGGGAAGTTTTAATGTCTGTAAAACAGCAATATCCCGTTAATCCCGATCGGAACGTACCCTGGAACACGCTCCCCGATCTCCCGCTCGATCCGGAAGTCTGGGAGACCATCAGCGTGTATAAACAACTTGCTAAAGCAAAAGAGGCCATTGGTAAGCTGCAGGGCAGAAGCATTGCTCTTCCGGACCCATCCGTGTTGATCACGATCATAACCCTGCAGGAATCCCGCGACTCGAGCGCAATTGAAAACATATTTACTACCAATGATGAATTGTTCCAGGCATATACACAATCGGCTAAAGAACCGGTTAAAGGTCCGGCAAAGGAAGTACTTTATTACAGAGAAGCTATGTGGGAGGGGATTAACTTCATTGAAAAAAATCAGAAGTTCACGAGGGAATACTTTGTTAATCTGTACCGGATTGTAAAAAACACGAATGACGGGATACGGCCTCCTGTTGCGAAGGTTTACATTTCTAAATCCGGCAGTCTTCAGTCATTCCAAAAAGAAACGTTGTACACCCCGCCGCGGGGTGAGGGAATTGTTGAGGAAAAACTGGATAACCTGGCTTCGTTTGTCAATGATGATGAGCGGTACAATATAGACCCGTTGCTGAAAATGGCCATGGCACATTTTCAGTTTGAAGCTATTCATCCTTTTCGGGATGGCAACGGCCGGGTTGGGCGGCTGTTCAACATTCATCTGTTAATTCAAAAAAAGGTGCTGGATTACCCGATACTTTATTTGAGTAAGTTCCTGATTGAGCAGCGCCAGCGGTATTATGACGGCTTGGCGGGAGTATCTCAAAGAGGCGACTGGCAGGAATGGATTCTGTTTTTACTCAGCGCACTGGAGCACACGGCAGAATTCAGCTATCAGTTGCTGAACCAACTTGTGGAGATGAAACAGGATATACTGGAATATATCAGGCAGAAGACTTCGATCCGCAATCCGGATCAATTAGTGGATATGATTTTTTCGAACCCTTATACCAAAGTTGCTCATTTTGTTGATAATCATATCTATGCCGAAAAAACTGCCCGGGATTATCTGAATGAATTAACCGAACTCGGTATTCTGGAAAAAAAGGTGATTCGGGGACATCATTATTACCTGAATAGTGAACTATACAGGTTGATAGAAGAAGTGTAGAATCTGAAACTAAATCAGAATTTTTATATTACACCTCAAATCCCGGGATCGGGTACTAAAAATTAAGGCGTGTCACTCAACAAAACATACCGGCCATGGACTCCGGTATGTCCAATCAAACCTAATATATCATGAAACAACTTCTACTTTATACATGGATGCTATCGATGGTTGCAGCCTGTGCCGGGGCGGAGCCGGCGGCTACAGCACAAGATGAGAATGAAAACCGGCAGCAGCATACGGTTACCGGTGAAAATATTCCCGAGTGGGGAGAAAATGTTGTCTGGTATCAGATATTTCCGGAGCGGTTTCGTCAGGGGGATAGCACCAATAATCCCACCGCCGATCGAATTCGCGATCCTCACGGCTTTGATCTCAAAGCTCCCGAAGGCTGGGAAATAACTCCCTGGACCAGCGACTGGTATCAGCGGGCTGACTGGGAGCAGCGGATCGGTCCGAAGTTTTTTGATTCGGTATTTTCCCGAAGATACGGGGGGGATTTACAAGGCGTGATCGACAAACTCGATTATCTGCAAGATCTCGGCGTAACGGCAATCTATTTCAACCCCATTTTTGATGCGGTTACTATGCACAAGTATGATGCAAGCCATTTTCACCACATTGACCGTTTTTTCGGTCCGGACCCGGAAGGCGATGCCGAAATCATGGCGCAGGAGGATCCGAACGATCCCGACACCTGGCAATGGACCGCCGCCGATAAATTATTTCTTGAGCTAATAGAAAAAGCCCATGAGCGGGGCATCCGGATTGTTTTGGATGGGGTTTGGAATCATACCGGTCCGCATTTCTGGGCATTTCAGGATATTGTGGAGCACGGTGAAGACTCTGAGTATGTAGAGTGGTATCAGGTCAAGGAGTTCGGAGATGAACATGAATTCGGCTTCGACTATGAAGGTTGGTGGGGCTATCCCGGTTTGCCGGAGTTTACCGAAGTCGGCGAAAATCTGCATCCGGAAGTTAAACAGCACATATTTGATGTCACCGAACGATGGATGGCTCCCGACGGCGACCCCGAACGTGGTATCGACGGCTGGCGGTTGGATGTACCTTTTGAAATCGGCAATGACTTCTGGCGGGATTGGCACGCACACGTTCACAGCATCAAAGATGATGCACTTACCATCGCCGAAACCTGGGATGACGGAGCCCTGGATTTAGTTGCTGACGATATGTTCGGCGCGGTGATGAATTACCGGTGGACCTACGCCACCAGCGGATTTTTCATTAACCGCACGATTACAGCCGACGAACTGGATGAACGCCTGGAAGGCCTGCGGGATGATTTCGCGCCTGCCAACAACCGCGCCATGCAAAACCTGATGGACAGCCACGATACTGAACGACTGGCTACCCAGATCGTCAATTCCGATAATCCGTATAAACATGATACCCGGCTGGATGAAGTCGAAAAGGCGATGAATTACGACCTGCGCAAACCGAACGACGACGAGTGGGAAGTGCTGAAGTTGATTTCACTGTTTCAGTTCACCTATGTCGGCTCACCGATGGTCTATTACGGCACCGAAGCCGGAATGTGGGGCGCCGACGATCCTGACGACCGAA
>SLQI01000233.1 GCA_007131535.1 Balneolales bacterium
CCGCGTTGAAATGCAGGACGGCCGGGTACTTGTGGGTGAAATCCTTGAGGAAGATGAGGAAGGTATCGTCCTTCGAGTCGAAGGGCTTGGCACCATCCGTATGATTCACGATGATATCAAATCCATTCGTAAGGTAGTCCCGGATGATAACGAAGTTGTTGACGAGCAATGGATTGATAATCCGAACCCTACTCGCTACTTATTTGCGCCCAACGCATTAAACTTGAAACGGGGAAGCGGGTATTATCAGAATACCTGGATCTTTTTTAATAATATGAACATAGGTCTCACAAACCATTTCTCACTCGGGTTCGGAGTCATTCCTCTGTTTTTACTGGGAATTAATGAGACACCGGTATGGCTTCTGCCAAAGTTTTCCATACCGGTTAGTGAATCGCTACATCTTGGAGCCGGGGCTATGCTGGGCGGAATTTTGAGCCGCAACAATTCTACCGGCGCAGGTATCACTTATGGTTTGGCAACCTATGGAAGTAAAGACCGGAATGTAAGTATGGCTTTGGGCTGGGGATACCAGGGAGGGGAGTTTGCATCACGTCCTGTAGTAAACTTTTCTTTTATAAGGCGAATGTCTGATAATCTATATGTATTGAGTGAAAATCATTTCATCCCGGATACTAATGCTTCTTACCAGAGTTTGATCTCCCTGGGAGCCCGCTGGGCTCCGGAAAGATTTTCAGTAGACTTTGCGCTGGTACGCCCCGGCCTGGTGAGTACCGGAGGAATAATAGGGATTCCGTGGCTCGGGCTTACAATACCTTTCGGTGAGGGTGGGTAATTACAAATTAAATTTAAGCAAAAAAATAAGCGGCATACTCTGGTGAAGTATGCCGCTTAATATGTTCGCTTGCGTTGTTTAGATTAGTTCAGATCAAGAAAAGGATTGTTTATTAGTAAGCCTCGGTTTGTCGGGTCGGCCAGAACCCGGTTCATATCATAACGCATGGTGACTTCGGTAGTTACCAGCTCTTCATCGTCATAAGGCACAAACGGATCAAATCTGTTCATATCGTCTGATGAGGGGATGTAGTCAGGTATATAAATCTCGGTTCCGAAGTCTCCCGAGCTGATATTCGGGTTATTATCGTATTCCCGCTGCATCATTGGCAGACGGATACCGAGATCATGTAAACGGCGCCCCTCATAAAACATGATCTCCTGACGAAGTGTAAAGAGCAGCCTGTGCATATGTAACTCATCAGAGGTGTCCACATTGTTAAGGCTGTCGGCATCTATAGAAGTCCAGGAGACTTTGGAAACCTCTACTTCTCCGGGCCTGGTTTGAACCAACCCTTCACGGAACTCACTATCCGGATCTGCAGCGATCAGGATTTCTTCATTCCGGGGGCGTGGTTCAAGGTCGTTGTTCAGCCGCTCATCGGAATCCTCGAAAGTCACCCGCGGTCGGTCATCTGAAACTGTCAGGGCTAAATCAGAGGCATCGATCAAATGATCCAGGGCTTCATCGTAGTTGCCGTTGCTCATGGCTACCTCTGCCCTGATCAGGTGCATTTCTTCAGCTGTTGCTACCGGAATAGGATCTTCATCGTCTGTATATTTGGGATCCAGATGGTCCAACCTTGGCAGCGGCTGCATCTCACGAAGTGATCGACTTGTGGTGTAAATCCACGGGCGATTCGCAAGGTTATCGCTATCGTATTGAGCGCTGAAGATAAACTCCTCATCAGCTTCCAGCAGCAGCTCGGCATAACTGTCGGCCTCATCTGTGTTACCATAGGCCCGGTGGGCGCGTGCCAGTGCCGCAATAGCTGCGTTGCTGATTTCTGTAGAAGGCCCGGCTTGTTCAACGGCCTCCAATTCCGTTATTGCCTGACCTATCAGTTCCCGGGAACCTACCGGATCCCCGTCTTCCTCCAGTGGAGCGGCCACATAATTTTCTCCCAGCATCAGCAATGCCATACCGAGATAATAATGAGCTTGGGCAACCTGCTGAGGATCCGGGTCTTCGTCATGGTCCAGGATTTCATTAAACACGAAATTCCCCATAGCTTTGAGCTCCTGGAGGTTAAAATACCCTCCCAGAACTCCTGTCGTGTTGATCGAAGGGGTTTCCCCGCTAATGTTTTCCGGAACATTGAACGTGGCGCTCACTCCGGTTCCGTTTACAGATGCATTATCACTTGTAAATTCGGTGGTAAGCACCATAGCGCCAATCGCTCGGGAAAATTGCATTTCCATACCCGGCATGAAAGCATCAAGAGGCGCATCGGAGTTAAGAAAGTCCTCTTCGGTTGCTTGAGGATTATCTACCGGTGTCGGATCAAGGAAATCTATATCGCACGCAGTGAACAGTAAACCTGCCAAAAACAATCCAAACAGGCTTTTCACCGGTCGATTAGAATTTTTAGTAATTTGGTTTGTTAATTTCATCATCATGAAAAACTTTTCCGTTTAAATTTGTTACAGCTACCGAGCTTAGAATGTCAGCTCAAGCCCCAGACGAAACTGACGGGGTGCGGGAAGTGTGATACTGGTTACTCCTCCCAATTGAAGATCACCGGCACCTGCTACGCCACTAAGCTCCGGGTCAACCAAGTCTGTTTTAGAGAATATGACCGCGTTGCGAATGGCAAAGGTGAGGTTGGCGCTTGAGATGCCGAGATCATTAATCAGTGAGGCGGGCATACTGTAGTTCACGGAGATATTCCGGATTTTCAAATAATCACCCGGCTCCATGATACTGACAATGGTATCGGGGTAGTCGAATTCACCAAGCTCATTTCCATCGGCATCGTACTGAATCGGGAACTCTACCCGGTTGAGGCCATTGAATTGAGCCCACTGCGCACCCCAGTCCATTACCTCATGACCGGTAGCCCAGTCCGCCAGTGCCGAAACGGTAATACTGCCGAAGAGATTAAAACGCGTATTGACTGAGCCATCCAGTGTGGGATACGGAGTCGTGCCGGTATAACGGCGCTCGCTCGAATCGTGATGGCCGTCTCCGCTGCTGTCAAATGTATGGGTTACATAATATTCTCCAATAGGGCGGCCTTCTTCGATCCGTTGGTGACCGCCGGGTCCCATTGTGAACGGTTCCAGTGTACCGATATCGACAACTTCATTGGTAAATGTATGGAAGTTTCCTCCGATGGACCACCGGAAGTTCGGATAATCCATCAATTGGGCATTCCACTCGATTTCTATCCCATAGTTTTCCATCTCACCGACGTTGCGATATTGATTAGTTAATCCGGTAACCGGTTGTTCCGCAACATTCAGGATAGCATCATATGTTCTTGCGTAGTAACCGGTTAAATCAAGGCTAATCCGATCCTGCAAAAACGCAGCGTCGAAACCGGCTTCAAAAGTTTCGGTTCGTTCCGGACCCAGCTCATCGTCTCCGGGGTTGTCAAATCGTGGTGCACTTTCTCCCCGGAACGGGATAGCCGTGAGGGTACGCTCTCGGGCAAAAGCGTCCGGAAACTGACCGGTTTGACCGTATGCTGCATGTAGGCGCATGTTACTCCAAACAGTTCCAAACAGATCTTCCCAGCCACTCAGGTCGGATATATTATAGGCTAAACCAAATTTGGGGTATGCTTGCAAGCCTACATCTACACCAAAAGCGCTGTTGCCATCAAGCCGAACTCCCAATTCAACAAACGTTCGATCATAAAAACCGAGCCGGTCCTGAAGGTAAAGTCCACCACTGAAAATCTGCTCCCTGGATTCATTAGAGGTAATATCAGCTGCCGCTCCGAAGTCTTCCACTCCGGGCAG
>SLQI01000105.1 GCA_007131535.1 Balneolales bacterium
GACGGTGACGAAAGCGAAGAAGTGCTTGTTAAAACCTACGATATTGATGATATGTCACGGGATGAAGAATCAGGACTCTATCGTGAAGAGTTTGAAATAACAGCAAACGAAGCGATGGATGTCATTGATGGCTTCAGTCTGGATGATCTGCTAATCGGAGATCGGTTTGAAATCCGTTGGAAGCTCAACCTGCATGACGGCCGTTCCTTTACCCGTGGTGATGCCTCCGGTGATATTACCGGTGGCGGGTTTTACAACTCACCGTATTTTCGGCGGGCTGATGTGGTAGCTGCGGTTCCCGAAGATAAATTCGTTGGTACCTACGAATTTCATCAGGTGGAAGAGTCCGATGGTATTTCCACATGGGATGTTCTGGGACTTAGCGGAGGCTGGCTATATAACGATACCCAGACTTTCGAGGCGGAGTTAACGATAGATCCCGATAATGATCTCAACGGGCGGATTTTTGTAGCCGAAGCATACCCGCCTTGGGATACTGGTGCTGAAGAGCAGAATATTGTCATCAGTCTGGCTAATGAGCTGGATAACAATTCTGTTACGATGGCAGGTGATGTGGGCACCGGGTTGGCTTGCAGCGTCGGAATTTCGTATGGTCCGGAAACCGAACAAATCAGCCATTTTGAGTACGATGATGATAATGATGTTTTCCTGGATGATGAGTTTACTCTCACTATCTACGAAAACTCAAACGGCGACTGCGGCTGGCCGGATGGCCCCAATGTTACGTTTGAAGTAACCAAATTATAAATCAACCTTAAGAAGCTTCCCTAAATACGCCATATAGGGACCTCAAGCCCGCATTGGATTAGTTGTCTGATGCGGGCTTTTTTTATTTCATTTGTACATATAATCGAGAGTAGAAAAAAAGATCAAGTGCCAAATACCACCATAACTGTTGAATTGTTGATTTCTCACTCATGCCCTCCTGTAATATCCAGTGTTCAATACTGATCAACGCTGGGAACAGATGATATAATCGGTATTTTTGTCACTCCATCCTCCCTCCCCCCCGACTCCAACTGTTTGCTAACAAACACATATAGTTGTTCTCGAAACATTCTGACAATTTGCTTTCAGGATAATAGCAACTTTAAAGAAGTGCAGTGTTATAGTTGCGGTGTAAAGTGAGGTAATTCAAAGTGAATCCGGAAATAGCCCATGGGTTATTTGGACTTACCTAAGTGCTGAGTTGAATGTACAAATGTTAACTCCATGCAGCGTAATGTGATTACTCAAGCAGGCACTCAAAAGATGAATAATTATAAGCAAATAACACTTTTTAGTGCTGAGGTCACAATGGAATGCATAAGTACTTCGCCGGCAAAACCAAAATAAAACAAATCATATGAAGTACACCGTAATACAATTAGTATGTTTGGCACTCCTTCTGCTTAGTCCGGGAATGGCTCTGGCACAAAGCGGAACTATTACCGGGCAGGTTATAGAATCTGATAGCAATGAGCCATTGCCCGGAGCAACGGTTTTGATCGAAGGATCAAATATAGGCACTACAACTGACAGCAATGGCGAGTTTGAGCTGACAGAAGTTCCTGCCGGAACCCATGTTGTTTCGGCTTCCTTTATCGGATATGTCGGAACAGAACAAGAGGTTCAGGTATCGGCCGGGGAAGAGCTGGAATTAGAACTCCACCTGCAAGCAGATATTTATGGACTTGATGAGCTTGTCGTTACCGGGGTTGTCGGAGATACCGAAGCAAGGTACACACCATTCAGTGTAGGCCGAATAACCTCAGACGATGTTCAGATCGCTCCTCCAATAAGTGCGGAAAGCGCGCTTCGGGGGAGAATACCCGGAGCCAGCGTATCCGCTGGTAGCGGACAGCCTGGTGAAGGAGCTTCAATTCAACTTCGAGGGGCTACCTCGCTTGGGACGACCAACGAGCCGCTATTTATTGTTGACGGGGTTATTCTGGGTTCTTCCACCGTTGATATCGAATCCCTGGACATTAAAAATATAGAAGTTGTACGTGGCGCGGCGGCAGCGTCCCTGTATGGTTCTCGTGCTGCCAATGGAGTCGTACAAATTGAAACACAATCCGGCGCATTCATGGACGACGGAAATGTGGATATTACCATTCGTAATGAGTTTGGGATCAATGAACTTGCCGGTAGTGTAGATCATTTAATGGCTCATAATTTTGCCATGAGTGACGATCCGGATCGCCCCTGGGTGGATGCTGACGGAAACCCTACTGACGATCTGAATGCACGGGTAACCGAATCCATCTTCATGGAGCACGATTATCCCGACCATGTGGAGACATACGATAATATCGACCGTTTCTTCAATCCCGGGAATTATTACAATAACTACGTGAATGTCCGGTCGCGGTTCGGGAATACCAATTTTTCCATGTCTTTCAATAATACCCATGAGCAGGGAGTACTTGATCTGCTCGACGGGTATACTCGCCGGAGTGTACGTTCAAACGTAGACAGCGACCTTACCGATGATCTGAGTTTACATTTCAGAGGGTATTACTCCTGGTCCAAACGCGATCACGTAACAACCGGGTCGGGTTCACCTTTTTTTGGTCTTGCTTTTTCTTTGCCGGAGGTAGATCTGCTTACCGAAGATGAAGATGGAAGGTTAATGGTAAATCCAGGAGAAGTCGGTCTTGAAGAAAACCCGTTATATGATGTAGCCTATAATGACCGCACTCAGCATCGCCAGCGTATAATGGGCAGTATTCAAGCTGATTACAATATCACCGATTGGTTTGATCTCTCGGGTAACTTCAGTTATGACCGGGCCAATCAGGAAAATAATTACTACTACCCGTATTTCTGGGACCAGATAGACCAAAACCAATTTCCAGGTGGAGGTCTTGAGTATGCAAATTTTTATGATGAAACCATGAATACCAGTGTTGATGCTACTTTCTCACAGGTATTTGGAGATTTGCAAACCCGGTCCCAATTCCGATGGTTAATGGAGAATGACGACCATTTCTACTCAGAAAAAGAAGGCAATGACTTTACGGTTATTGATGTGCCGACTTTTAATAACCTTGATCAGGATAATGTGACAACGGAGTCATTCAGTACGACTATTCGTTCGCAAGGTTTTTTCGGTATCACAAACTTCAATTACGATAACCGGTATATCGTCGACTTGCTGGGCCGCCGCGACGGGAGCTCGTTGTTCGGTCCGGAAAACAGATGGAATAATTATTACCGGGTAAGCGGCTCCTGGAATCTTTCGAATGAAGATTTCTTCCAGGTTGATGCTGTCGATGACCTGATTTTCCGGGCATCAAGAGGTACAGCCGGAAACCGACCAACATTCTCCATGCAGTATGAATCCTGGGAAGTTGAAGACGGTATTCTCAGTAAGGGCAATCTTGGAAACCGGGACCTGCGCCCTGAGCATGCCACCGAAAACGAATTCGGCATTCAGCTTGGCCTTTTAGAGCGGTTACTTTTTGAAGTTACCTTCTCACGTACCGTTACCGATGATCAGTTACTACTGGTCTCTCAGCAGGGGCTGCAGGGGTACGATGCACAATGGAGAAATGCCGGAACACTTGAAAGTGATGCCATTGAAGCAAGCTTGAACGCTTTCCTTTATGAGTCCGAGACTACCAGTCTCTCCATGAATGTCAATTTCGACCGGGCAACCAGTAAAATTACCCGGTTCGATGCTCCTCCGCACCGGTATGGCTCCGGTGGTGGTTTCGGGTTTATAGCACAGGCCAGCGACGTATTCTA
>SLQI01000047.1 GCA_007131535.1 Balneolales bacterium
CACCGCCGGCATGGAGGCAGCAGCGGCTAACAGAATTGTTGACTGAGCATAAACCGGTTTCACCGGATGAATTATCCATATTTTATACGGATGCCAAAATCCCGATGGAACCGCTTCAACCCTTAATTGAAGAAGCGAATTCCCGCCGGTATGATGCTACACTGCGTGAATTGACTGAAATGCTCCGGGATTGGGATTATCAGGCTGCACGGGAAAGCAATTTACCTTTGTTGATGGACTATTTTATACGCATTCTGCGCCGTGAAATATGGGGAGAGCTTGTGGAGTTACTACCCCCGTCCGATAAAGCTTATTGGGATGAATTAACGGCCGGAGAGGCGATTATCACTGCCCATAATACCGAAGCACCGCTGGATCCTGTAGAACTATTGGGACATACCATTCCGGAAGCGTATGATGCCTCAACGATTGAATATGGCAGAGTGACAAACTGGAGCTGGGAAGGCCTGAATCGGCTGAGGCTCGGGCATCCTGCCGGGCTTGGCCGGTATAGTGTACTCGACTACGGAACTATACCGAGAGCCGGGTTTCCGGGTACGCTGTCACCGGCCCCTTCGCGTAATTCCCGGTTTGCTTCAACCTACCGTATTGCGGTGTCGTGGAATGATGACGGCACAGAAGTACATAGTTTTAAATTGGGAGGATCAAGTGGTGATCCCATGAGCCGGTTTTATCGCCCTATGATCTCAGAGTGGGAAAGAGGGCAGCTGTTTCCGGTTAAACCATTTGAATCGAATTCGGAAAGTTTTGGGGATGCTGCAGAATAAGAATCCGTATTATCTTGCGGGCTATATTGGTTTGATTTGGGTGACCCATTTATGGATCGGGTGGGTGGCCGCCGTTTTTTTGATTACGATAAGCTCGGGTTGGTTCTGGCGTTTTAAAACCGGTTGGTGGACAGCATTAACAGGGCTGTTAGTTACCGGCTTTGAAATGATCCGGATTTACCTGGCGGCACCGGATGCAACTTCACGAATGATCGAACTCTCGGGTCGGGTATTACAGGGCTATCCGGATTACACCCTCGTGGTCGTTTCGTTATTGCTGCCGGTGATTTTTTATTATCTTGCCGGGGTTTTTAGCTGCCATATTTATGAAATCATCCGCAAAATATGGTACTGATATATCGTTATCTAAATGTGCTGTTAAAATTTGGTTTAAATCAGAAACAGAAACTTTAAAATAAGCAGTAACTGCATTTCCGGAGGTAAAAGATTTTAGCTTCCGATGCAGGTCAGTTTATCAGACAAAATAAATAACAGAAGAATATATAATGGCTAAAGTAACTTCAGATCAGCAATATTTTACCGATGAACAACTGGATGCTTTATTGCAGCGCGTGGATGCGCTGAGGAGGTATCTTTGACTACGATCACCGAAAAGAAAAGATAGCTGAATTAGAACATCAGGCTCAGGACCCACAGTTCTGGGATGATCCCGACAAAGCCCAGCAGCTGATGAAACAGCTCAACAGTGAGAAAAGTTGGGTAGCGCAATGGGATCAGCTGAATGAGCACAAACAAAATATTCAGCTTTTTAAGGAAATTATTGATGAGGGGGATGACAGTGTCAGTGAGGATCTTCAAAAAGAAGCCTCTGAGTTGATTGAAAAGGTGGAAGATGCTGAGTTTAAAAATATGCTCAGCAGCGAGGATGACCGTCGGGATGCTATTATTACCATCAACCCCGGAGCGGGCGGCACCGAAAGTCAGGATTGGGCTCAGATGTTGTACCGCATGTATGTTCGCTATGCGGAAAATAAAGGGTTTCAGGTCTCCACCCTGGAGTATCAGGATGGGGATGTTGCCGGAATAAAAAGTGCTACCATTGAAGTAAAAGGCGAATTCGCCTACGGCTACCTGAAAGCCGAGAACGGAGTACACCGGTTGGTGCGGATTTCACCTTTTGACAGCAATGCCCGCCGTCACACCTCCTTCTGTTCGGTATTTGTAACTCCGGTTATTGATGATTCAATCGACGTAGATCTCAACCCGGATGATATCGAGATGCAGCGGTTTCACGCCGGAGGAAAAGGCGGACAGAATGTGAACAAGGTGGAAACCGGGGTTCGCCTCATCTGGACCGGTACACTGTCTGACGGCTCCGAAGAACGGGTTGTGGCCGAATGTCAGCAGGAGCGTTCCCAGCTCCAGAACCGTGAAAAAGCCATGGTGATGCTGAAGTCACGGGTCTATGATCTGGAAAAACGTATCCAGGAAGCTGAAAAAGAGGCGATGGAAAACTCCAAGATGAAAAATGAGTGGGGGTCGCAGATCCGTTCGTACGTGATGCATCCGTATAAGATGATTAAGGATGTACGCACCAACTACGAAACTTCTGATGTAGAAGCTGTGATGGACGGTGAGCTGGATGAATTCATTAAAGCTTACCTGATGGCGATGTCAGAGTAAAAAGGAAAACGAAACCCGGCGGAAGCCTGCCGTTTCAAATTATGCATGTTGATACAATGTGATGGAGCATACGTTTGATTTTCTGGTTATCGGCAGCGGCTCTGCCGGGCTGACCTTCGCTCTTGATGTGGCTGATCACGGTTCGGTTGGGATCATCACCAAGAAAAACCGGGCGGAATCAAGTACCAACTACGCCCAGGGCGGAATTGCCAGCGTAATTGATGCGAATGACTCGTTTGAAAGTCATTACAACGATACGATGGTTGCAGGGTCTCATCTCAACGATCCGGAAGCCGTTCAGATGATCGTCCGGGACGGGCCGAAAGTAGTTCAGCGCCTGATTGATATGGGGGCTGAGTTTACCAAAGACTCCGGAAGGCTGGATCTTGGACGTGAAGGGGGCCACTCCCACCGGCGCATTGTTCATGCCGCCGATATCACCGGCAAGGAGATTGAACGGGTACTTATTCAAAAGGCGGCTGCTCATCCCAATATCCATGTGCTGGAACATCATTTTGCCATGGAGTTGATCACCGAGCATCACCTGGGCAAAAAAGTAACCCGCTATGATGACGACAAACATTGTTTCGGGGTCTATGTCCTCAATACCGAAAACAATAAGGTGGAGCGGGTTCTGGCAAAAGCCACCATGCTGGCAACCGGAGGCGCGGGTCAGGTTTATCAGCATACAACCAATCCTCCTATAGCTACCGGGGACGGCATCGCCATGGCTTACCGGGCCAAAGCCCGGGTGGCCAACATGGAGTTTTTTCAGTTTCATCCCACATCGCTGCACCTGCCGGGCGCTAACTCGTTTTTGATTTCAGAGGCGGTACGGGGCAAAGGCGGCATCCTGCGGAACGGCGATGGTGAGGCCTTTATGAAGTATTATGATGACCGCCAAGACCTTGCGCCCCGAGATATCGTTGCCCGCGCGATTGATGATCAACTCAAAAAGTCGGGGGAGGATCACGTCTTTCTCGATGTTCGCCACCTGGATTCGGACGAGGTAAAGGAGCATTTTCCCAACATCTATAAAACCTGCAAGTCCCTGGGGGTGGATATCACCGAAGAGCTGATACCGGTCGTTCCGGCCGCGCACTATTTATGCGGCGGGGTGGCGACGGATCTCTCCGGCAGATCCACCATACATGGTTTGTATGCTGCAGGAGAGGTGGCACATAGCGGGGTTCATGGCGCTAACAGGTTGGCATCCAATAGTTTGCTTGAGGCGCTGGTATTTCCCCGAAAAGCAGCAACCAGTGCCATTGATTATGCGGCAGAGGCTGAAATCCGCAAGGATATTCCGGAGTGGGATGACAGCGGAACGACTAACACCGAGGAGTGGGTGCTGATTTCTCACAATAAAAGAGAGCTACAGCAGATTATGTGGAATTATGTCGGTATTGTTCGCAGCAACTTGCGGCTGGAACGTGCATTTCGCCGGACTAAGCTGCTGTACCAGGAAACCGAAAGCTTTTATGAGCGAACCAAGGTGAGTGTTCCGCTCTGTGAATTGAGAAATCTTATAGCCAACGCCTATTTGATCATCAAATCGGCGGCACAGCGTAAACAAAGTATCGGGTTGCACTATTCCACGGATTATCCGCCGGAAGAAACATCTCACCGGGATGCGGAAAAAATAACGATGGTTTAGAGCGGTAATGTGGATTATACCTTCTTGTAAATGAATAAAGAGCAAGACCAGAAGCTGTACCGATTTTTGTCTGAATATGTGAGTGATCACAAAAAACAGTTATTTGAAGAGGTATTACAACAGCGAACCCGTTATATCACCGCGGTTTTAGAGGATATATATCAACCGCAAAATGCCAGTGCGGTAATGCGTAGCTGCGATGGGACGGGAATTCAGGATATTCATGTGATCGAAAATTATAATGAGTTTACCGTTAGCGAGAGTGTTACGGTCGGCGCGGATAAGTGGTTAACGGTGCATAACTATAATGCGCCCGGGAGCACCAATACCGAGGCCTGTTTT
Source organism: Balneolales bacterium (assembly GCA_007131535.1). Classification (GTDB taxonomy): domain Bacteria; phylum Bacteroidota; class Rhodothermia; order Balneolales; family Natronogracilivirgulaceae; genus SLJN01. The sequence continues at coordinate 4,432 of SLQI01000047.1, forward strand.
AAGGCTTTAAAAAAGCGGGGATATACGATTTACGCTACCACTCCGCATGAAGACGATGTGACCATTGATCAGCTTCCGTTGGATGAGCCTGTGGCGTTGGTCTTCGGGGCCGAACTTAAAGGGCTGTCAGATTACGCCCTTCAGCATGCAGACCGGTTTGTACGCATTCCGATGTACGGATTCAGTGAGAGTTTCAACATTTCGGTGAGTGCAGCAATTTGTCTGTATGAATTACGAAAACGGCTTGAAGAAAGTGATATCAAGTGGGAATTGTCCGAAGATGAGCGGCAGCAACTTCGATTGGAATGGACCCGTGCATCCGTAAGAGAATCGGAGCGGCTTGAGCGGTATTTCTTTGATAATTACCCGTAATGGGATGCCCATTTCTATAAAGCTTTGCCAAACCATCTTTTTGACCGATCTCTGCGTTATCGAAATTACAAAATCCCGCTTATTTTGACTTTGTTTTAAATATTCGACAAACACACAAATGCCTTCTAAAAGTTTATTAATTGATTTGAAGTTCAAGTTTATAACGGTTGTATTATTTCTGATAATTTCACTTCCCCGGTTCGCATTGGCTGCTGACGATTTTCGGTACGGGGTACAGTTCCGGGGTGCTGCCGGTGCAGACTCAAACATGCCGTTTTGGCTGCATTCCAACCGCTATGGTGAGTTTGACCGATATAACAACAATCTGGTTGCCAACTTTTTTGGAAAACGGGAATGGTCACTCAGAAATGGACTTGGGTTGACGGTTGGAGCTGATTTTTCGATTCGCGGCATGAATGATTTTGATAATGGTCTGCAAGAGGGGTACATCATGCTATTGTACCGCCGGTTTAAACTATTTGCCGGTCGTAAAAGAGAGTATTTTGGTTTGGTTGATCCGGAGTTATCACTCGGAAGTATGGACTGGTCGGCCAATGCACGTCCGATCAACCAGATTTCATTTTCGACTGACGAGCACCGTCCGGTACCGGGAACCGGAAACTACCTGTTTTATGATGCACACATCGCTCACGGCTGGATGGATGATAATGAATACCGCTATGTGGAAGATCCCTGGGTGCACAGTAAATCATTATACTTACGGCTTTTCGGGGAGGATCATGCCGTCAATCTCCATGGAGGAGTATCTCATTATGTGCTGTGGGCCGGTTATTCACCTCGTTATGGAGAAGTCCAGAGTGATTGGCAGGCGTTCAAAGATGTATTCCTGTCACGAACTCCGGATACCGACGAAATAATTGACGGCGGACAACTTGCGAACCGATTTCAAAACCACGGGGGGATTTATGATTTTGCAGCTGAATTTTTCCGGGGGGATTATTCACTTAAAATAGGCCGGCAGTTTATGCTTGAGGATACACCCAATGCCCGTTTTGCCTCTCCGTGGGATGGACTCTGGAGTTTAACAATACGGGATGAATCGGGGAGGACAGCCCCTATCACCGGGTTTGTTTATGAGCATATCAATACACTTGAGCAGCTGACCAATAATCCCAAAAGGGAAGGGCGTACGGCAAATTACTACAATCACGGTCATTATCGGGGAGGATGGACCTATTTTGGCCGTGTAATTGGAACGCCGCTCTATTATAGCGACGAAGACCGGCTCGGGGTAGCAAACAATGAATTAATTGGTCATCATATCGGCATTACAGGGCGAATGGAGGAATTTTCGTACCGTTTCATGGCCACATATAGCAGAAATTATGGTGCCCGTCCTTCAAATTTTGACCGAAAGGATCAGTATTCTTTTCTGATCGAGTTAACGAAACCAGTCGGTCAGTCGCTTACGATCAACGCTTCGTTAGCCGCCGATATCGGTGATGTTTATCAGGATAATCTCGGTTTGATGATTGGTATTACATGGGAGAACGCCAGATGAGAAAAATAAACCAATATGTGAATAAACCTCTTTAGGGTAAATTGGCGACTAAAAAAGTAAAAATACAGGAAATCACCTCATCTCTTCCGTTGCTTTTCGAAAATTGAATTCCTACCTTTTGTGGCTGTCAATTACAGGATTTTGAATCACTAACAATTACCCAACAAAAAGAATCGAAGGTATTATTTAATGAGTAAGGGTAAGGTTGCACAAATTATTGGTCCCGTTGTGGATGTTGACTTCCCTGACGGAGATATACCAGCTTTGCAGAATGCTCTGGAAATAGAGCTTAAAGACCAGCAGAAACTCGTACTTGAAGTTGCTCAGCATCTTGGGGAACATCGCGTGCGCGCATTGGCCATGGACTCTACAGAAGGTCTGGTACGAGGCACTTCGGTTAATGATACCGGCAAAGCCATTTCCATGCCTATTGGAGAAGATGTTCGGGGCCGCTTATTTAATATCGTAGGCGATTCCATTGACGGTATTGAGCCGCCAAAGGGAGATCGCAGCTATCCGATTCACCGGCCAGTTCCTACATTTCAGGAGCTTTCTTCCCAAACTGAGATGCTTGAAACCGGTATTAAAGTTATTGACTTGCTCTGCCCCTATGCCAAGGGTGGTAAGATTGGTCTTTTCGGAGGTGCCGGTGTAGGGAAGACGGTACTCATTCAGGAGCTGATTAACAACATTGCCAAGCAGCACGGCGGTCTTTCGGTATTTGCCGGAGTAGGTGAGCGTACCCGAGAGGGTAACGACCTGCTGCGGGAGTTCATTGAAGCCGGAGTGATCAACTACGGTGATGAATTCAAAAAAGCACTTGAAGAGTCCGGCGACTGGGATCTCAGCAAAGTGGATAAGGAAGCGCTGAAAACTTCTCAGGCAACGCTGGTATTCGGACAGATGAACGAACCTCCGGGAGCTCGTGCACGAGTGGCACTTTCCGGACTTTCCATTGCCGAGTATTTCCGCGATGAGATCTCCCGGGATATCCTGCTGTTTATTGACAACATTTTCCGCTTCACACAAGCCGGTGCCGAGGTATCAGCCCTTCTCGGGCGAATGCCGTCTGCGGTAGGTTATCAGCCGACTCTGGCCACTGAAATGGGTGAGCTGCAGGAGCGGATTACATCAACCAACGCCGGGTCTATTACTTCGGTTCAGGCGATTTATGTACCTGCGGACGACCTCACAGACCCCGCACCTGCTACGACATTCTCTCACCTTGATGCTACGACGGTACTTTCCCGTCAGATTGCATCACTCGGTATTTATCCCGCGGTGGATCCGCTTGATTCTACCTCCCGTATTCTCGATCCCAAAGTACTGGGTGATGAGCATTACAATACGACTCAGAAAGTTAAAGAGCTGCTTCAGCGGTATAAAGATCTTCAGGATATCATTGCCATTCTCGGTATGGATGAGCTTTCTGATGAAGATAAACTCACGGTGGCTCGTGCACGACGGGTACAGCGATTCCTGAGTCAGCCGTTCTTTGTTGCTTCTCAGTTTACCGGCCTTGAAGGTAAATATGTTGGCATTGAGGACACCATTAAAGGTTTCAACATGATTGTTGATGGCGAGCTGGATCATCTTCCGGAAGGTGCGTTCTATCTCGTCGGTAACATTGATGAAGCCATTGAAAAAGGTGAAAAGATGCTTAAGGAAAGTGAAGAAGCTTAATCACCCTGAAATATGAGCACATTTCATACGCAGATACTAACCCCAACCGGGGTAGCTTATGAAGGTGAAACCGAAAGTGTAAAGGTTCCGGGGCAGCTCGGAAGTTTTGAGGTTCGCCGGAATCACGCACCTATGGTTTCTCTTATGAATATCGGGGTAGCCCGGGTTACCGGCTCAGATAGCAAAGAGCAGCTTTTTGCCATCAGTGGCGGTTTCACTGAAGTCAATGATAACACCGTCATTATTATGGCTGAGGCTGCTGAAGAGCAACATGATATCGACGTCGAGCGGGCTAAGAAAGCTAAGGCCAAGGCCGAAGAAGAACTAAAAAAGGGTCCGAAAGATTTGACACTACGTAAGGCTGAATTAAGGTTGAAGCGTGCAATCAATCGGATCAAAGTTTCTGAGTTGTAAGGATTCGCAATGAATTTCGAAAAAAAGCCGGTTGGTAATATACCATCCGGCTTTTTTATTTCAGGGGATATAGATAGTTATCAAAGTATATTGTTGATCACAATTCTTCGGGAGCAGGTTCAACTTTTCTTTTGGGGTTAATGCTCAAAACAGCCGTTTTTACATGTTTGGCTACGTAAGAGGTAGTACTGCCCAGCCTGAGGTATTCCAGTCTTGTTCGCCCCAAAGTAGACATGATTACAAGGTTGTAATCTTTTTCATTAACCCGCCGTGTAATCGCTTCATGGATGGAGGTTTCAGCAGCGATCATCTCAGCCCTGATTTGATCTTTAATATCGCTGAAATTTTCATCAATTAACTCCTTCAGCATATCCTGGCGCATTTTGCGCTGGTTTTCCAGATCCTTCTCTTTGGTAAACTGGTCTTTTACAGCAATATTTAATAAATCCAGTTTGGCACCGGAGGCTTTCGCAATTTCTTTAGCATAAGGGAAGGCCTCAATTGAATTTTTGGAAAAATCAGTGGTGACGAGGATATTTTTTAGCGGTCGTATCCCTTCATCTTCAACGGCTAAAACCGGGGTGTAACTGAAACGAAGTACTTTTTCAGTTACGGAACCGAGCAGAAGTCTTGAAAAACCTCCCCGTCCGTGGGTGGTTATCGATACAAGGTCATGATTTTTGCTTTCGTCAACAATAGCTTTAGAAGGGGTTGAGCCCATGCGGACGATAGCTTTGCCTATGTATTTTTCGTCGATATATTTCCTGGCAACCTCAAGCAGCTCCTCTTCTATTTCCTCTTTGCTTTTCTGTGGAGGAGGTGGTGAAGGGAAACTCGGCAGGTCTTTAGACTCGTAGCGTGTCATAATATTAACAGTGCCATCGAAGAGCTGTGCAAGATACTCTGCCGGACGCAAAGCTTTGAAACTGCGCTCTGAAAAGTCGGTGGGAACAAGAATCTTGAGATTTTTTAAAGTCATAGTCGATACCTCACAATGATTGTCGGTTGCTTAGTGATACTATTTAAGTTTACTTGGCTTGATGGTCAATACCGGCATCTTGACGTGCCTGATTACATTTGCTGCTGTACTACCCATTCGAAGGTAGTCTAACCCGGTACGCCCGATTGTAGACATGATCAACAAATTATACTCATGCTTTTGGGTTAATTTTACCAATGCCTCATGTACAGAGGCATCGGTAGTAATTACTCTCGGGGTTACCGATTCTTTTACATCAGCAAAATACTCATCCAGATAGGTTTGCAGTTTGTTTTTTCTCTTGTCAATGATCTCGTTAGCTTCTACCAAACTCGACATATCATCCAGGCTTACCACGTGGACCAGGTCGAGATGTGCATTGGTAGATCTGACGAAATCCAAAGCGTAGGGAAATGCAGCAATGGAGTTTTCGGTTAAATCGGTTGTTACCATGATATTTTCAACCGGGGAGAAGTGTCGTTTATCTTCTACCACTAAAACCGGCACATTGGCGTAGCGAACCACCTTTTCTGCAACAGAACCCATGATGATTCTTGAAAATCCCGTTCGGCCATGAGTCGTCATAACAATCAGATCGAAATCTCTGGACGCATTGACTATACCTTCTGCCGGACGCTCCATTTTTAGTATAGCCGGCTCCAGGAATTTATCGGGGATGTATTTTGAGCTGATATTCTGAAGCTTTTCGAGCATTATTTTTTCAGATTCAAGCAAATCAGACTCTGAAAACGTAGTCCGGAAATCATCCTCAAATCCTGAAGCCGGATGAACATACATTTCGGGTATATAGCAGTATAATGGTGTGATTGATCCATGGAAGATCTCTGCTATAGCCGAAGCAACCGGAAAAGCATGATAGCTGAGGTCAGAAAAATCGACCGGTACGAGTATGCGTGGTTCTTTCATCGCGGGCTCCATTATTACCCTTTGATAGTCAGGTAGTTATAATAAAAAAAGCCCAGACGGGAACATTTCGTTCCCGTCTGTTTACCTTATTGGGTTTTCGGATTTATGGTATATACGGGCATTTCTACATGGCGAACCACATTTGATGCCGTTGATCCCAGTCTGAGGTAGTCCAGACCGGTCCAGCCGAGTGTGGCCATCATGACCATCGAATAAGGCTTATTGCTGCTTAACCTGGTAATTTCTTCATGAATTGAGCGGTTTGACAGAACCACTTCAACGTTGACTTTATCGGATATATCGGCCAAATGCTCGTCGACAACTTGTTTGAGGCGCCGGGCATATTTGCTTTGTGTGCCTTGCAATTCTGTCATTTGCTGGTATTGCTCATAGCTAACTATGTGAACGAGGTCTACTTCAGCTCCGGACTTCTCAACGAAGTCTTTCACAAACGGGAATACCCGATAGGAGTGCTCTGAAAAGTCAGTTGTAACCAAAACCGAGTTCCCATTGGATAATGGATCAGCATTTTCAACGGCGATAACCGGTATCGGGCTTGATCGAATTATTTTTTCTGTTACTGAACCCAGAATTAACCGGGTAAAGCCGGTACGACCATGAGTACTCATTACGATGATATCGAAATCGCTGGCGGCATCATTAATCGCTTCAACGGGTTTATTTTCGCAGATTAATCCGGCTGCAAGATGATCCTTATCGATATATTTCTGAGCAAATTCATTAAGATTATTTACTAAATCCTGATCAATCGGACCCTTCTCATCGTGTTTTTGGCTTTGCCCCGGCCCATAAGCGTGTAGTGGGGTTACTTTGGCATCCCATAATTTGGCAAGATGCTGAGCTGCTCTCAGTCCCTGTATGCTCATATCTGAGAAGTCGGTAGGTACAAGAATTCTTGAAATATTCATACTAATCCTCCAGTGTTGTTTTAATAAATGGTCCTGGCATTTTGTTCGTGTTGATTTTCCGTGATTATATAGAACAAAAACCGAAAGGATGTTTTTATAAACAGCCTCTCGCTTTTCGTGATATCTAAATGATTAAATTGATATCTGTTTCGCCAATATCTATCTAACCTTAGAAGTCCGGCTGTTCGTTTGACAAAAAAGCGCTTTTCCCAATTATCAACAAAATAAAATGGCTGACAGTGATGGGTTACCGACTTACGGGCTGATTCATTGCCGGAAAAATGGCCCCCGAGCATCTGGAATTCCAAATACTTAAATATGGAAGCCGATAGCTTTTCATATAAGTACCTTCGGGTATGAGATATTACATACATAGCTTCCATATATCAGTCTCTCAAAGAGTTCCGGTAATCCATTCGTTATCCTGAATATCCACAAATTCCAGATTCTAAAACATGATAAAAATCATGTTTGATGATGATCTATGTCATGGTATGGAAGCCCTTATAAAATGTAGTTTTAGAGTGAAACATAAATGAGGAAATTTAAAACCAACAGAACCACACAAAATATTCAATTCAATAGCACCACCAGAGGTTTTGTCCCGAGCTTTAATGGTGTAGTAAAAAATTCAACGAGTATCGGGGCCTGTTATGGCACAGAGATGCCAAAGGTTCGTGGCTGAAAATATTACACAGCATCACGAGACCTTAAGAACCATAAATAATTCATTGAAATCATTCAACAGTATTTATAACCATTCGGGGGAATAGTTATGAAACTTGTAAAAGTTAAAACACCAAAAGCTGATTTAGCTCAGCACTATAAGCGAAACCTCATGGTTTCGATCATTGCCACGCTCTTCATCATGATTCTTCTCTTCAGAGTACAGTTTAATCCGGAAACGGAAATACAACTCGAGGAGCGTGATCAGGAAGTAATCCAGATGGAAGAGGTTATCCAAACCGAGCAGATTACAACACCACCGCCTCCTGAGCGACCACGATCGCCTGAGGTTGTACCGGATGAAGAAATTATTGAAGACCAGGTTTTCGATTTTGAACTCGATCCGGATGAAGATATTAGTGAACTGCCGCCACCACCTCCGCCAACCGATGATGAAGAAGAAAATGACGAACCCGAAATTTTTGAGTCCGTAGAAGAAATGCCCAGAATCAGAGGTGGAATGGACGCACTCTACGATGCACTTGAATATCCTGAGCTGGCACAAAGAGCCGGAGTTGAAGGACGGGTAGTCGTACAGTTTGTAATTGATGAAAACGGCCAGGTTCATGATCCGGTAGTTGTACGAGGAGTGGGAGCCGGACTGGATGAGGCCGCCGTCAGAGCGATCGAATCAATTGAATTTGTACCCGGACGTCAGAGGGGCAGAGCTGTATCGGTTAGATATACGATACCGGTGAACTTCCGCCTTGACGACGCCTGATAGCACTGAACCATCATCAGGTTATCTCGCAGGATCTTTGAAATCTTCCCCCTCACAGCAAGAAGCACAGCTGCACTCACACTGCCTGGGAGTGCCGACCCGGTGTGATGGTTCTCCGGGAAGGCACCGTCAGTAAGCCTGACAACTCAGGTAGGCATTGTGTTGAATTCGGGCGTCGTATGGATAGTGCGGCGCCCGACTATTTTTATACAACCAATTCTATTTTGTGCTTCTATGTATACACCAACAACTTTGTTCCGCTCATCCCAAAAATGGTTTACTTACATTTGATTTTCTTGGTGAATAAAACAGGGTAGAGCACATTGAGTTTTCTTAAAGCTTCTATTTTAACCCGACACGGGAACAAATGACCACCCTGAGTTCGACTCTAACTTCAATTTTCCTGATGCATACTCAGGGAGGATAAGTGCCTCTCCCTCAATGCTACCTTTCCCGTTCCACAACTCCAGCCTTCCTTCTTCTCAAACCGAGGTATCCCTAAATGGTAGAATTTTTAATATAGGTCAAACTACCTGTACGGGGTTAAAACCCCGTTTTTGTGGCCGGTAGGGGCGCGGTTTAACCGTTGACTGAAGTCAACGGAAATGGATGAGTGCTGTGTGGGAGACTTAGGGCAATCAAACCAAAATCGCGGAGGTGAAGAGATAGAATTCCGTTTTGGCAGTTTTGTCGTGCTTCTGGCGATCAAAGCTTGTTCATCTCTTATTTACCATCAGGATAATTGAATCTGTACAGGTATTTGAAGTGAATTTACGTTTGCAGCTCTTTTGTTCTACCCAATGTTTGAATCGAACCCGGGTTACAAGTATGACAGACCTTTTTTATAGTTCGAAGGACAGCTATCAATAACTAATGTAACATCCGCGAAAATCCGGTACGTCACGAAGCGTGCATGTTAAATTTTAACTTAAATGCCTATAAAGATGCAAGTTCTATACAGCCCAATTTGCCGTTCAGGCTGAAGCAGCGCTGAGGTGCGGGGAGGAAACAAACCGTGCTAAGTTCGGCGCCTGCGCTGTTGCGAGCAGCTACAGTTAAGCCTCGTTACGCCACTGGTATCGGCCAAGCTCTCGGATTTGACGAAGCCTGTCATGTTATGGGAAGCAACGGCAAGATGCACCATAGCAGATACCCGGGGTAGGATGTGGTTGCGCGTGCAGAAAGGCAGTGCATGAACGTGGGAGACCCTAACCGGGCAGACCTTGCCGGTCTGCGGTCGGAGGGAGTCGGAGATGCCCATAGTAGTGA
>SLQI01000505.1 GCA_007131535.1 Balneolales bacterium
CGATGATGACGGCGAGTTTGAACGCAGCGGATTTTCAGCCTCTACATTTACTGTAGACTTTGGGGTCTTATATCATACGGGATTTGAAAGCCTGACCTTCGCCATGTCGGTCAGAAATTTTTCACAGGAAATCTCTTTTGACGATAAAGAAGAAGATCTGCCCCTTTCCTTTAGGATGGGGGTAGCCATGGATTTGTTAGATTTAACAAGTGCGAATCAGGAACTACATTCTCTAATTTTATCAGTGGATGCCAAACGAATACCTGATTACTACGAGCAATTGCTTCTCGGAATTCAATATACCTTTATGGATCGGTTTGTAGTCAGAGGTGGATATCAATTTCCTACAGATGAAACAGGCTTCTCAGGAGGGTTTGGTATTAGGCAACCTATTGGAGGCACTGAAGTTGAGATTAATTATGCCCATACCGATTATGGTATTTTTAGTGGAGTAAATCGGTTTAGTCTTCAGTTTTCACTTTAAGAAACTTTCAGGTAGTAACACATGAGTGTATCAAAAATAGCATCATCTTACAAATTTTTGAGCTGGGGTCTCGCTGGTTTCCTGTTATTTTTAATCTATGGATGCGAAATGGGAGACGCTTTTAATCTCTATGAAGATTATGAGCTGGAAATTGCTCCACAACCTGTGATCCACGAAGTTGATCCCCCGGACAGCTATCTTGCCGGGGTGGATAAAATTACCATAATGGGAGAAAACTTCCATCCTGATACGGAGATGAATCGGGTATTCTTTAATGATAATGAAGGGATGGTGCTCTCCGGTAATGAGGAGATGCTTGAAGTTCGCCCGGCTGATGAAGTCGGAGATTCTGTAATGATCCGTGTTGAAGTACGGGATTCGGATAAATTCAGTGAGAAATATGCCTATCAACTTGAATCTGCTTACGACCGGCTTGAAGGGTTGCGAGGTGTCGATCAGCCATTCGGATTAACGGTAGACCCGGAGGGTAATGTCTACTTTTCTAATGCGACTCCGGAAGGAAATCAGGGTATAGTGAAGTTGAATCCCGAGACCGGAGAAAGAGAAGTAATTGTTGACCAAACAAACTGGCGATATATCGCACTTGCTTACGGCCCTGATGATAAAGTTTATATGAGTCGTGCCGGTGACCTTTCTCTAATTTACAGAGATGATGGTAATAGCGGAGAGCAAGTATTTTATTTTGGCGAACGAGGACGGCAGTTTAACGATCTTACATTCGATAGCCAAGGCTATCTGTGGGCAGCCGGCCTGAATGAAGGTGGAGACTTTGACGACTTGCTGAGAGTTGACGAGGAGGGCAACGAAGAGCTATTCCGGTTCAATGCGGATGTCGGTGCATTGGCATATCGTGATGGTTACTTATATGCCGGCGGAAGGATGGCGGGAGAGTCCGGGATTTGGCGTTTCGATTTGAGTAGTAACCATATGGCCGGGCAGCGCGAATTGTACTTTGATTTTGGAACTCAAACCGGTGAAGACACGCTCATCACGGCGCTTAACTTTACCAGCGAGGGTAAACTTTTTGTTGGTACGGATGGCTCAATGCCTGTCGTATTGATAGATGAACAGGCAACGGACTGGCAGGAGTTTTATCCTGGAATTGTTCATGGAGAAACTTATGCAATGGCATGGTTGCCGGAAAGTGATAAACTGCTCCAGACCAGAATTCCTCCTCAGGATAGTGATTACAGCCAAACGCTGTTATGGATTCGAACACAACTGGAACCCAGTTAGTAAAAAGTATTCTAAATTCATGAATTTCACTCAAAACAGGTGATGTATATCCATTTCACCATAATTAAACATCAATACACAAAAATGGAGAAACTATGACGAATAAGTTATGGTCCTTGTTGATTGTACTGCTTGTTCCCGGTATAGCCTTCGCTCAGGGAGGCATTGCCGAGAATAACGAAGAACCGACTTTCGAGTTCGATTCGGTTTTTCCGGATAGTTCTTTATCCAACGCCATACAGGGAATTACCGCCACCGATGGTGGGTATACCTGGATCCAGGTATGGAACGGTGATGTATTTGTTACCGAAGATGAAGATACCCTTGCGGGAGATTTTGGCTTTATCCACGTACTGGATGAAGAAGGTGAACATGCTGATTTTTCACCCATCAGAACCCTGGAATACAATGATACTGTAGATACCTTGACATTCCAGCGGTCTCGAGGATTGACCACCGACCACAACGGTGATGTTTTAGCCGCATTTGGAAGCCGTTTATTCCGGTTAAGTCACGAGACCGGCGAAGTCATGGACTGGGTTGATCCTATTGTTGAAGGGGATGATCCGCAGCTAATCGGTAAACCTTCTGTAACTCCGGATGGGGATATCGCAGTAGCACCAATTTTAGCGGTAGGCTCAATTGTAATACTAAATTCGAATTTCGAAGAAATTAATACCGTTGTTGATTCAAAAGTCGGAGTATCACGAACAGTAGAAATTTCGACAGATGGCCGTTATGTTTACAATTTCAGATTGGATGGACAAACCGAAGTATATGAATCGGAAATTGGTACCATTGGTACTTATGAGCTTGCCGATTCACTTTTTCTGGAAGGCATGTACATACAGTCGTCAACCCGCTCACCGTATACAGACAATCTCTGGGTAGTTTCGGGACGCGGAGATCCGGGTGATGAAGAATATCCGGATGATCAGTATAAACCGTTGACTTGGTACTCTTTTGATCCCGATGATTTTGGCAGTGAAGATTTCAGCTTTGCTGACAGCCTCACCTGGCACGGCTCTCAGGAAGAGGCTGATATAGCTGAACATGCTGATCCAAGAGCAATTGCTTTTTCCTATGATGCCAATCAGGTCTTCACGGGTTCATTTGACTTCGGGGCCATCCCATCGGTTAATCGCTGGAACCGCACGGAAGAGGTAGTACTCGGAAATGAGTTAACACTCAATGTGGATATGTCCCGTGTAGATGAGTTTGATCATACCCCGGAGTTCGATGCGGATGTACACGATGTTTACGTAAGCGGTACTTTTACCGGTTGGACTGAACCGGGTGAAAATCCGGATTTTATGTTGGAGCCCACCGAGGATGATGAAAACATATATACCATAACGCTTGTTGTTGACGACGAAGATCACGAATACAAGTATTTCCTTGTAGAGGACGATCCCACCTGGGATATGGGTGAATGGGCGGGTGACCCCAACCGGGAGATCACTGTAACCGAAAACAAAGTAATCGATGATACCTTTGGTGATCAGGATGATGAGACCGTTAGTACTGAAGATCTCGCAGAGACTGAAGTTCCGGGAAAATATGAGCTGAATCAGAACTACCCTAACCCGTTCAACCCGACTACTACCATTGAGTTCACAATCCCTGAAACTCAAAGCGTTACGCTCACGGTATATGACATGCTCGGAAGAGAAGTTCAGGTACTTGTTGATGAGAGTATGCAGGCCGGAACACATCACGTAACATTTGAAGCCAGCGGACTCGCTTCCGGAACCTACATCTATCGATTGCAGGCCGGTGAGCACCAAATTACACGGCAAATGATGTTCGTTAAATAAGGATTATCAAACCGTATATAGAAGGCACCGGAATCTCCCGGTGCCTTTTTTGTGGATATGATGTAGAACACAATTCTATGGGAGTTTTGAACTAAAACCATCTTCTGAACACCTGCTTCGGGGTTTAGTAAAAGTGCAACCTCTCTCATCACATTTTAAATCACTATCAGGTACAAGGAAATACTATGTTGGTTCGAATACTGACTTTTTCATTCATAATTGTCACAGCCTCATTCTTCTCTGCACTGGCAGGGTCTGATGTCCCCCCGCCGAAACTGGAGCATCGCTCTGTGTGGATAGCAACAGCACACTCTTTGGATTTTCCGAAAATGATGGCTAAAAAAAATGGCTACGATCATTCGGATAGACTTAATGTGCAGGATTGGCCTTCCCCGGATGCCGAAACTGCTGAGGAAAAGAAGCAGGACCTGATTGATATCATTGAAACATCTCATGAAATAGGGCTGAATGCTGTGATTTTCCAGGTTGTACCTCGCGGGGATGCATTTTACCAAAGTGAGCGGCTGCCATGGAGTCATCATCTGACCGGTACAGCCGGCCAGGATCCCGGCTGGGATCCTCTTGAAGTGGCAATAGAAGAAGCCCATAAGCGCGGTATGGAGTTACATGCATGGTACAATGTTGGAAGAATTGGTGATCCCTCCCAGCCTCTTCCGGGTCAGGAACCGTTTCATGTATATCAGGATCATGAAGAGTGGGTTCAGGTTGTGACAAGAGATGATGGAGTTGAAGAGTTTTGGTTGGATCAGGGCATACCAGATGCCCGCGACTGGATGGTAGACAATGTGATGGAAATAGTCGAAAATTACGACATGGATGCTATCCATTTCGATTTTATCCGCTATCCTTCAGGCGGCTTTGATTCCGACTCGGAAACAATGGAACAATATAATGTCAATGATATTGACGATATTAACGACTGGCGCAGAGATAATATCAATGAATTTTTAAGAGATGTTTATCCGTCTATTAAAGAATATAAACCATGGGTGAAGGTGGGCTCAACACCGGTCGGACATTATACCAATGTTCCGGAATTTACATGGGGAGCATTTTACGGATACGATAATGCATTTCAGGATAGCCGCGGATGGCTCGAAGAAGAAATAAACGATTATATTGCACCTCAGATTTACTGGGATATCGGGGATGATTATGCACCAAAGTTTGATGTCATCTTGAATGACTGGGCTAATGATATGCGCGGTCGTCACGTGTATATAGGGAAAGGTCCATACCAAGTCAGTATCGACAAGGATGAAATTACAGCTCAGATTGACTCTACCAGAAAAGCTGAAGTTCATGGAAGTGTATTTTTCCGATACGACAATGTAAGTCCTGATGTGTTTGGCGAGGTAATAGTGGAAGATCGTTATTCGCTCAATGCGGCTATTGTACCTCCTATGGAATGGATGGATACCAATATACCGGAAGTACCTCAATTTAAAGAGCCGGTAGCCCGAATACTTGAAAATGATGCTCATGTAAATCTTTCCTGGAATGATCAGGATTTTGAGACAGCCGATGGAGATACACTCATCCGTTATGCTGTATATCGGGTAAATGCCCTTTCTGAGCCGGACCCTGAGGTTGTAAAGGAAGATGGTTCCAATCTTTTAGCTATTACCGGTAAAACTGAGTTTTCTGATAATCCGCCTGCTGTATCCCGAGGCAACTATTATTACTACGTATCAGCTTTGAATCGTAACAATAATGAAAGTAGCCTCTCTGATCCCTACGAAGCGGATGCACCGGTCTCCTCAGAAGAAGAATCTGAAATTGTGAAAACTCATCGACTTAACCAGAATTATCCAAATCCGTTCAACCCGAAGACCGAAATATCTTACGAACTAGCCCTTGAAGCTCATGTTGAACTAACAGTCTATGATATTACCGGTCGCAAGGTAACCACATTGCATGAAGGCCGTGAGTCAGCCGGAGAGCATTCGGTTAGCTTTGATGCATCCCGCCTGTCTTCAGGAGTTTACTTGTATCGGTTGAACGTTCGGGAAGGATCCGGTGGAGCAAGTGTCCACACCGAAACACGCCGGATGACTTTGGTGAAATAAAAATAGTTTAGTAACAGAGTTCGCTGTTAAGGTGCTGTAAGAACATGAGTTGAGTTCAATGGTTTACCGTCTGTTACTTAATAGCGACTTCTGTTTTATGAAGTGATTTTATTGTTACTGATACTAATAAACTAATGTACCCATTGAGATTTCTGTATAAGCTAATTATTGGTTGGGCATCGGTATCTATGTTGTTAGCTGCTTGTGTACCATCAGAAGAAATTACCGAGGAGCCAACACAGCCAAAAGAACCGGAAATTGTAAAACAACCGGCAAGATCTTTTGCTGATATCCGGAATAATGAAGATGTCAAAGAAGTTCTGTTTCAACAGCAGGGATGGGTTGAAGAAACGTTGAGTTCCATGTCGCTCGATGAGAAAGTGGCCCAGATGATGGTGCCCAGAGTGAATGCTCACTATATCAGCCGGGACTCCGATCAATACCAGCGGGTGCAAGAGTATGTTAAAGATCTTGGAGTAGGCGGTCTTACATTTTTTGCCGGAGATGTTCATGAATTGGCAGCACTGGCCAATGACTTCCAGAATTTGGCAGATACACCCTTATTGATTAGTGCCGATTTTGAAAGTGGAGTTTCTATGAGGCTCAGGCGGGGAACTTTGTTTCCGGTTGCCATGGCCGTTGGCGCCTCCGGAGATGCGGGACTGGCCTATCGCATGGGGCGCGCTACAGCTATTGAAGGGCGATCCCTGGGTGTTCATCAGAATTTCGCTCCCCTCGGTGATGTCAATAACAATCCTGATAACCCGGTAATCAATGTACGAGCTTTCGGGGAGGATCCTGAAATTGTTGGAAAAATGGCTGAAGCGTATAGTCGCGGACTACATGACGGCGGGATGATTTCAACCGGTAAACACTTTCCGGGCCATGGAGATACCGATATGGATTCCCACGTAACCTTGCCCACTATTAATCATACCAGAGATCGACTCGAAGAAATTGAGTTGAAACCGTTCCGGCATATGATTGATCATGGAGTAATGTCGATTATGAGTGCACATATAGCAATGCCAAACCTGACCGAAAGTGAGGAACTTCCGGCTACGCTGTCCCGTGAGGTAATGACTAATCTGTTGCGACGCGATCTGAATTTTGAGGGTTTGATAGTAACCGATGCAATGGATATGTTTGGTATCGACCTTCATTATGCACGGGATGAAGCAGCTGTTAAAGCGATAAGTGCCGGAGTGGATGTTGTACTCCTACCACCTGAGCCTTATACAGCTATTGAGGCAGTTGTAGCGGCTGTGCGGCTTGGAAAAATCAAAGAGCAGCAAATCGATGACTCTGTACGTCGCATTCTTTCTGCAAAAAAACTGATGGGCCTGGATGAACAAAATAACACCGATCTTTCAGAAATCAGGGATGTTGTTGGCAATAAATATCACCGGCAGCTTTCCAGAGATATCGCCCGGCGGTCAATGACATTGGTCCGGAACGAAGATCAGCTGTTCCCGCTTGATCCCGATAGTGGTGAGGAAATTCTGCTTATTACAATTGCTGATCGGGAAAACCAGTTGATGGATGTTCATGAGTATGAAAATTCGGCTACCTCTCTGCCTGTTGGAAGCCATTTCAGCAATGTGTTTGTTGATGTGTTTCCCAATGTAACTTCAGTAAAACTTGATCCGAGAAGTAATGAGCAGGAAATCGATAGTTTGATGGTAAAGGCCGAGGAAGCTGATAAGATCATTGCACATTCGTATGTTGTAGCCCGGTCCGGTGCAGGGGAGCTCGATCTTCCTGAACTCATTCAGGAGTCCTTGATTGATTTGGCGGAACTTGAGCAACCCATGGGAGTCGTTTCATTTGGAGACCCCTATTTCATCGGTGCCGTACCCCAAATAGATGCATATATGTGCGCATGGTCAGCTAATGAAGCTACGATTGAAGCGGCAGTGGAAACGCTCACGGGTGAAAACATGCCCACAGGCCGTTTACCAATAGAGATACCGGGTTACGGTAACATTGGTGACGGGTTGACTTTTGAAGAAGCTAAGGACGAAGAAGATGCTCCGGAGTTTGTGCCGGATGAGAATTAAAAATCCATTGTTTTGAAGCAGGTCAAATATTGACTTTTTTATCAGCCATAGCTGATTCGTAAACCTTTTCCATTCTGTTTAAAACCCAAATTACTACTGCTATGAAACAGAAAATACCCGGGTTGTTACTGGCAACATTATTTCTTTTCATGTTTGTATTCTCATCCTGCGATGAGCTGTTTACAAATCTGGAAGGTACTGATGATGAATTTCCTGACGGACAGGGAGAGGTCCGACTGATGAACCTTTTAGACGATCGGCAAGTGGATTTTTATATAGGGGACCGGGAGCTGTTTGTCGGTGCCGAATTTCTGCAGATGACCGATTTCGAAAAAGTGAGTGTAGGGCGGCGACTTGCAACGCTTTTCGAAAGCGATACCGGAGATACCTTGTTTTCAGAACGTTCGAATTTTATTGAGCTGAACAGGAATTACAACATATATGCTTTTGAAGACGTGGATGAAAATGTGTTTGTACGGGCAGTTGAAAATGATGGTATCGTTGATCCCAACGGATTTACACGTATTCGTGTCTTCAATACCTTTAAGCACTCCCCGAGCTTAGACGTTTATTTCACCCGCGGCGATGAAAGTATTGAAGATCCGGAATTACCCCCTACGTTTATTGATATCGGATTTAATGAAAGTCCCCAACAAGAGCTGATTCGCTATGACTCCATCCCCCCCGGAAATGTAACCATGAGTATGACGGAAACCGGCAGTGAGGATATTCTGTACGAATCAGACATTGAAGTTGAGAGGGAAGCAAGCTACACGATTCTGCTGTATGACGGCGAAGAAGAGACCGGAGTTCCGTCTGAGTTCTTAAAATTGCGGGATAAATAATCCCGGGTGTATATGTTTTCTTCAAAACATAACACGCAAAATTCTCGCCGGTCATTTCTGAAAAAAATGATGGCCGGTGGTTTGGGATTTGGGTTATTAGGATCAACCCGAAAAACCGGCCATTCATCCGGAATTATTGAAGATCCCGACTTTTCCTTTGTGCACTTAACGGACTCTCATGTGCGCAGGGGGCGGAAAGGTCATGAGGGTTATCAAACCTGCATCAACCACGTTAACCAAATCGACCCGCAGCCTGACTTTGCATTGATGGGCGGGGACGGTCCGTTTGACGGCTTATACACCGAAAAAGAGGAATTTGAAGATCAGATCGAGTTATACAAATCGATCTCTGATCAGCTTGATATTCCATGGTATCACTGTATCGGAAACCATGATGTGCTGGGGTGGAGTGCAAGACGGAAAGTTCCTGTAGATGATCCCGATATTGGTAAAACCATGATCATGGATCACTTGGGTATGGATAGGCCCTATTATAGTTTCGATTTCGGCAGATGGCACTTTGTAATACTCGATTCCATTTATCCGGTAGAGGCAGATCACGGTCCGTCTTACGAGGCACGTTTTGGCGAAGAACAGCTTGAGTGGTTGAGGTGGGATCTCGGTGCTAATCACGATAAACCTTCGGTACTGGTTACCCATATTGCTGCATTCTGTAATATCGGGCAAATTGAAAGTGATAAGGAAATGAAAGCTATGCACGGAAGGGTCTGCCAGGATAACCTGGAACTCCGCGAGATTCTGGAAAGGCACAACGTAAAAGCCGTGTTACAGGGGCATATGCACATTGTGGAGGATTTTTACTACAACGGTATTTGGTACATCACCAGTCAGGCCGTATCTGCGGCCTGGTGGGGCGGAAACTGGCGCGGGTTTAAACCGGGCTACACTGTTTTCAGTGTAAAAGACGAGCAGCTGTACTGGCACCGAAGAGAATTTGAATGGGAACACCACCTGGAACCAGAGGATGATCTTGAGCGGGAACGTAATGCTGAACGCGAAGCCTTTCTTGAAGAACAGGAACGGTTGCGGCAAAAGGAAATCGGGAAGTAGGTGAATGTGTATGGTGGTCAGGATTTAAGGATATCCTGAAACTTGCCCAAGATACCTGAATTTCAAATAGCAAAATTCTACTGAGGTATCAGAAAAACGGAAATTCCTTTCATCGAAATGGAAATATTAGATGGCTGTAATCAATGAATCTGTATTTATAAA
Organism: Balneolales bacterium; assembly: GCA_007131535.1. Lineage (GTDB taxonomy): Bacteria > Bacteroidota > Rhodothermia > Balneolales > Natronogracilivirgulaceae > SLJN01. The sequence continues at coordinate 9,787 of SLQI01000505.1, forward strand.
ATTATACATGGATTATAACGGGTTGCCCGGCATGGTTGATCCAAGGGTTACTAAAATTGGCAGGCAGCAATAAATTATCACACCAAACGGAGTAAAGTATGAAAAAGCTGTTACTGTTTTCAGTTGTACACATCATTGCATGGATGGGGCTGGCTCATTTTATAAGCCATGACCTATTTGCTCAAATTCCTCTTGAAAATAAGCAATGGGATGTTTTAGCCGAGGATACAGATTGGCTGGAAACATCCGACCACACCACACGAGGAATTGCATTTAACCCTGAAACCGGAAACATTCTGGTAGCCACTCGTACCGATGGTACGGCGATTCAGTTGCTTAATGGAGAAGACGGGAGTGCGGCAGGTCAACTTGATGTAACAGGAGTGGAAGGCGGTTTTTTCCCGATAAACCGAGTGGCGGTTACTGAAGACGGACAAATATTTGTGGCCAACTTTTCTCTTAACGGACCGGAGTTTCGGATTTACTATTGGGAAAATGAAGGAGCCGCCCCTGAAAGGGTATTTGACGGTGACCCCTATAATAATCGTATTGGAGATGGTTTCGGAGTAACAGGCAGCGGCGATGAAGTTTATGTGTATACTTCAGGTACATTTCAGGATCAATTAGTTGAATTTTTCTGGAATGGTGAAGAGCTATCTGAGCCAGAGTTTATCGATCTTCCCGGAGAAGATCATGCCAATGCCAGTATTGTGGCAGCACCGGATGAAGATGCTCTTTGGATCAACGGTCGCGACGCATCGATTCTGAAGATCAACCGGGACGGAGAGGTACTTGCGGAAATAGGTGAAGATATTATTTCCGAAGGAAACGGTGAGTTGGATGTACTGGAATTGGAAGATCGGGTACTCCTGTCAACCGGAGTCATGAGCACTGACGATAACCGATTCTCACTCATTGATGTTACCGAAGAAGATACCCCGTTTCTCCTTGCACAAACCCCCGACCTCACTACTAATACCAATGATTTTCGCATCGGTGGAACAGCTTTTGATCGGGAAAACAAAACCCTTACGGTATTTGCAGCGCACAGCTCAATCACTCAGTTTTCTGTAACTGCTGACGAGTTGTTGACTGATGAGCTTCTGGGCTATTATCATATTCCGAAAGGAGACCATTCACGAGGATTTGACTCATTAAAAGAAGCACTCGATTCATTAAATAGCTCAGGGATTATTGGTGCGGTTACCTTCATCATTGATGATGATCTTGATGAAGCCGGGGAAATTTTGCGTATTGACCGGGATGATCTGACCGAAAATACCCCGTTGAAAATCCGTACAGGCGGTGAAGGAAATACCATTCAGGCTGCAGAGTTGCGCATTGTGGATAGTCATCACATTACCATAGACGGTGCTGTGGATAATAACACACAACCTGGTTTAACCTTTCTAAAAAACGGTGGAAGTGGCAGTGCAATTTCCATACTGAGCGATACAGAAGAAGTGACGATTCGAAATTTGAAAATTGTCTATTCCCAGGATTTTGGTGAAGAATCAAGTGCCATTGTCATAAACAGACGGGAGGGTGAAGAAGATACGGGGCGATCTAAAAACCTGAATATTTCGGATGTTACCGTCGGCTCATCAGATAAGCCTTTCCGGGATGCGATTTGGTTGTTCGGCTCCACAACCAATGACGACTACCGCCATGAGAATGTAGTGTTATCTAATAATAAGTTCTATGCTTCTCGAAGCGCATTGCGAACTCAGAACCATATCAATACGGTTTTTGAAAACAATAAAGTTTTTCTGTATCCGACTGAGGAAGCACAGGGGCTTAACCTGAATACCCCCATAGATGCCTTTACTTTGCGTAATAACAAATTTGAAATCGTTGCCGGGAATGTAACTGACCCGGCAGATTTTATCGGCTTGAATATCACCAATACACTTGTAGAAGCCGATTTCTACAATAATACATTTGCCATAAATTATGACGGAAATGGTACCGATCACAGTTTTTATGTTATTCGCCATGCTGGTGATGGAACCACAGGCCCGTTAAATTTTTACCATAACACCATTCGTATTGATGAAACCGGACAGAGTGGAATTCATGCAGTACTCGGAAGTACGGAAGAAGCCTCAGACGGTGCGGAACTGAATTTTGTTAATAACATCATGGTGAACGAACGTGATGCCGGAAACAGCTATATATATGACTGGAACAGTGGCAACTTAAATGCAAGCTACAATAATGTGTACACTTTAGGTGACGGTGCTACCGGCCGGTTGGGAGAAGATGTATATGAAGATCTTGCCGATTGGCAGGAGGCATCCGGTGTGGACGCAAATTCAGTTTCTGTTGAAACAGAGTTCGTTTCAAATTCGGATTTGCGTTTAACTGGTGGATCAATTGGAGATATAAACCTTGCCGGTACACCAATAAGAAATGTTACTACGGATATTGACGGAAGCCTGCGTGATACCGAGAACCCATACATGGGGGCATTTGAAGGTGACGAAACCCTGGTTCCGGAACCTGGGATACTGGCTTTCAATTTGCTGAGTCCACAAAGCGAGAAAAATTACGACCTTACAGAATACCAAGAGGATATAGAGTTTTCCTGGGAACTACCGGTTTCAACGTTAGCCTGGTCGAGGGAAAACGGTCGTTTTCTGGATGATAACTTTAGCCATATTGGTGATGGCAATACCGGGCCGGGAAAATATCTCGGTACCGATTTAGATGTTGAAGATGCAGCATTAATTACACCTCTGCTTCCAAGTCCGGGTACTTTAGACTTCTGGGCGTCTGCTCATAGTATTGATACTAACCTGGAGTTAGTTGTCGAATATGCAGATTACAACTCCAGACTTGATGATGATTGGCAAACACTGGAAACCTTTACAGCCGAAGAAGGAGGATCCGGTGATATCAATATAGAATGGACTAATCTTAAAGTAGAAGTCGATAGTAATGATGACGTTTACATCCGTTTCCGTCAAACCGGAGAGGTTTCCGAATCCTTTTATATTGATGATATTGAGGTATCTGCCTCGAATGGGAGCGAGCAGATGGTCTTATCAGAAGACTTCGAAGCTTACGATGAATTTCCGGCCATGAAATTTGAATGGCACCTGGATGATGCGGGAAACTTTTCAGAATCTGCTTATAGCCGAGAGACTGATGAATCCGGAGAGGGGCTCAGTCTTACAATATCGGATAATGAGATTAACGAAATTCTGAGTGATATGGGATTAGAAGAAGGTGATATCTTCAATGGGTCCTGGACGGTATCCGCAGAATTTGGGGAATGGGAAAAGTTTGCAAACGAATCGTACACCATTACGATAGTCAGAGGTTCAGAAGTTAGTGCCGATCCGGGTGAGCAGCCCTATGAGTTCGCTCTGAATCAAAACTTCCCAAACCCGTTTAATGCTACCACCACTATAGAATTTGCTCTTCCGGAATCTTCTGAAGTCAAACTCGAGGTTTATAATATGGTTGGACAGCGCGTGAAAACGTTAATAGATGGAAAGCGAGGTCGGGGAGAACACAACGTTTCTTTTAATGCTTCCTCGTTGGCCAGTGGAGTCTACGTTTATCGCATTATTGCCGGGGAGTACACGGAGGTCAAACAAATGACATTGGTCAAGTAAGGTGACCTTGTTTCTGAGTACACATCAAGTAAAGCAACAACATTAAAGTGTACCAGCTTCTCATTGTTAATATACAAAACAAGAGTTTCTGGTACACCTGTTCATTACTTTTTAGTTGTTGGTGGGTTGGGGTTATTTTGAAAAACAGCTGTGATTAACTTGCGGATTTTGCAATGCTTGGCAGTAGGATAAATAGAGTATTTGATCTTTATTAGGAGGGTTTGCATAACTATCTTTACTGCCAATATCTTCGTTATCGGGATTCTAAAATCCACACATTTTATCCATATGCTGCGGTTTTAAAATCCCTCTGGCCTCAATCTTGATTAAGAATTCCAAGTTTTGCAAAGCCTTCTATTAATCAGTTCTTTGATAGACATGACAATAAAACAAATCTTTACATTACTTGTGAATTATACAGTTAAAGCTGTCGTTGAGAGGAAATAGTGACAAGGTATTTTTCAACCCATTTTAAACTGTAGAAGACACGGCTCCAAAATCCAACGCCTGCTCCAAATCACTAATCAAATCTTCTGCATCCTCAAGTCC
>SLQI01000143.1 GCA_007131535.1 Balneolales bacterium
ATCTGGCGACTCAATGTGAAAGTTGAACGCGATTACGACTTCAGAGAACTGCCAATCAGGCTGGGATTGAAATGGCATGTTTCGAGTTACTCCGCTGAGCTCGATGAGCGGTTTGCATTATCAAGAGATCTCCACGGGCGGGTGGCCAGTTTACAGGGATATGCAACTACTACGTGGGAGCCTGCCGATAACCTCATCCTGCATCCGGGGTTTACTTCACAATTCAGTACCGGTATGTTTACACCTTCATTTGAACCAAGGATCAGACTGACCTACAGGCCGTTCGGCAGTGAGTTTAGCGAAATCAGTGTAGCCGGCGGCCGCTACGTGCAATTGATTGAGAGTCTTACAGATGAGCGGGATGCCGGTACTGTTTTTTCCGTCTGGAAACCGGTGGATATGCTTGGAAAACCTAAACCCACAGCCTGGCATGGCATCCTGGGGTATAGACAGCAGATGGGTAACCGGTTTGAAGCAACCATTGAAGGTTATATCAAACATCTTCAAAATATTGCCGTATCTAAATGGACACCGGAAGCGAGATTTGAGATTGAAACGGTATTTGCTGACGGGCTTTCCTACGGAGCGGACCTCCGAGCCGAATATGATCATAATTCCCTGTACTTTTTGTTAGGCTATGATTGGTCTATCGTTTCGTATGAAGCAGGCGTCGATGATCTGGGGGCCTGGGTGGATGGAGAGCTTTACAATTATCATCCATCCCACGATTTACGGCATCAACTAAGTGCTATGGCTGCTTATGAAGCTGCCGGATTCACCACTTCGGTTCGCTGGGAGCTGGCCACCGGTCAGCCCTATACCCGAATCAGAGGAAACGATATGGTTATTCCGCTGCCAAACCGTAATCCGCAAACCTATCCGGGTACGGTAATGACTATTTTTGACGAACCATTCGGAGCGCGGCTTCCGGCTTCTCACCGCCTGGATGTTTCCGTGGAGCGAAGCTTTGAGATTTCACCACAGCTCAGCTTTCGGACCGAAATTGGCGCCATAAATATCTATGACAGAAATAACATTTTTTACTATGACTCAGCAACGTTTCAGCGTGTTGATCAAATGCCATTTCTGCCATACTTCGCCATCAGTGCTCATTATCACTAACGGTTTTTTGGTTTGATGAAAAAGCGAACATTCAATAATACAGTAAAAACCACCATACCGGTATTGGTGATTGGTTTGTTTATGTTCGTTAGCGGGTGTGATAATACCATCGAGCCCTACGAAGATGAGCAAACACACTTTTCTATCTACGGGTACCTTGATCTCACCGAAACTTCTCACTATATCAGAGTAAAAGATGTCAGCCGCCCTCTTTTAGCCGACTCAACCAGGGGTTTTGACGCGAACGTGATATTTGAAAACCTGGAAACCGGTGAATCCCAGCAATTGGAAAGTGAGGTGCTAAAAGAGGATGGGATGTATTTATATAACTATCACGTAGAAAAAGAGTTAAGCCAGGAGACAACTTACCGGGTGTTGGTTGAAGATCTGGATAGTCGCAAAAGCAGCGCAACGGCAACAACTCCCGCGGAAATTGACGTCAGCACAGAACCGGTTGGCCGGAATTGCACCACAGATGTAGTTACGCTTCTTCCGGATGTTAAGGATAGCACCCAGGTGGATTTCTTTGTCGGGTTTGAGTACAACCATGAACGAAAGTGGATTCGGACTATCGTGCACACAGATGAAAACGATAATGGTTATGTGGAATTTGCACCCCAAATGATTTTGAACTTAGCGTTCATAGAAGACTTTGAGCCCGGGGATACCGTCTGGGGAGAACCACCGGTTCAATGCTCGGATCTGGATAATAACCGATTTTGGATAAGGTACACGCACTACGGTCCGGATTGGGCCGGCTATGAGCGGCCCGTCAGCCCGCTTGAAGCCATGGATGTTAAAAATGGACTCGGTTTTTTCGGAGCTTTCCAACAAGAGCTGCACTCAATTCCTGTAGATACGATGGAAATTTTCTAAAAAAATAATTTATCCCGGCGTTATCACAGGATACTTTGAATTTTTACAATCACATATTTATCATCACTCCCTCGTGATAATAAACCTGATTTTCGTGCCGAATTGAGTTACATTTACAGCCTCCCTTAAGTGTAACTTTAAAATTCAGAAATGCTGTTATGTTAGTTTATTTAAACGGGGACTATGTAGAAGAAAGTCAGGCAAAAGTCTCGGTTAACGACCGGGGATTTATTTTCGGGGATGGGGTGTATGAAGTCATTCGAGTGGTTAATGGAGGCTTTTTCCAGGCCATACCACACCTGACCCGGCTAAAAGAAGGTTTATCGCTGCTTCGGATTGATCTGAGTGAACAGGAGTGTGAGTCTTTACTTGATATCGCGCACTATTTGTTAAAGGAAAATGATCTCACCGAAGGGCATGCAACCGTGTACATCCAGGTAACTCGCGGAGCTGCTAAGCGAACACATCAGTTTCCGAACCCTGCTGTTGAACCGACGGTATTTATTTCAGTAAACCGCCTTGTACCCAATCATGAATTGCATCAAAAAGGAGCTTCAGCAATAACCATCCCGGATGTACGATGGACCAGATGTAATATTAAGTCCGTAAATCTGCTTCCCAACATTTTGGCAAAACAACGCGCTGAGGATGCCGGAGTCTTCTCAACGATTATGATACGCGATGGCGTAGTTACAGAAACCCAGAATTCAAATACTTTTTTAGTGAATGATGGGGTGATTTATACGTTTCCAAAATCCAATTATATCCTCGCCGGCATTACACGGGATGTGGTTTTCAAAATGGCGAAAGATCTCGGAATAGAAATCCGGGAAGAGCCTGTGGCTGAGGATAAAATCTATGATATGGATGAAGTTTTTTTGAGCGGCACGACAACCGATATCCAGGGAATAACCCGTATCGACGGGATTACAATTGGAGATGGATCCCCCGGACCTGTTACGCTTAAGCTGGTTGATAAATTAAAAAATGAAATGGAGCAGTCGGGCAAAGTAATATCCGGTTAGTGCGAATTCTTGTGTACTTTCCATTGGCAGATGTTCGTAGCCGCGGATTTTCGCGGATTAAAACGGATTGTATTTTGATCTGATAATGAGTCGGTGCAGGATCGCACACACCCGGCATTAGAGTATCTATTGAGGCATTTTCTGTCATATTCGCAATAGTGCTGCATATAAGGGCGGGATAATCGACTGCTGTTTGCAGAATATAGAATACAAGGGTTCCCAGGAATATTGGAGCTACTGGCTAATTGATACCAACCCTGATGTATCGAAATATTTGTAGCAGTTTCATACAACTCACCTCTAAAGCCCACACTGTTTCTGGGGCCGAAGCCCGGTAATTTGCAGGGAGTTATGGCGAGAAGCTCAATGAAATCGGTTGCAAGCAAATGCGCCGACAGAAGTGATTGAAGTTCAGGCGGTACTTGTGTAGCCGCGCTCTAACTCTTAACCACCTCTGTGGCACGGTTCACAACTCCATGGCGACTCCATTGTTTTTTTTAGAATGACGCCTGTTAAATAAGTTAGATTTTTGACATATCTACTTTTTAACCAGTCTCAGGTGTTATGATGGGTCGCACAAAATTTTCAGCTTCCTTTACCGACGAGCTTAAGGCCGATTCGGTCACGTTCTTTGTCGAGACTTTCAATTTCAACTTTGATAATGTCACCTACAGCAACATGGGCATGGGGATCGCGGACTTTGCCGCCGCCCGGCTTCAT
>SLQI01000248.1 GCA_007131535.1 Balneolales bacterium
ACGCATCAAATGAGAGCAATCCTGTTCCAAAATACCTTGAATAACCTCGGCTTGATGATTCAGTTTTTCATTCTGTAGCAGGTTAAACAAACTTCCGCAAGCACCAGCTTGTTCGTCCATAGCACCAAAAACCAACCGGTCAATTTTGCTCCAGACCAATGCCCCGGCACACATAGGGCAAGGCTCTATGGTTACGTAAATCGTGCACCCAGTCAGATACTTCTCCCCGAGGTATTCATGAGCAGATGAAAGAGCAATCATCTCCGCATGCGCGGTAGGGTCACTGAGTTTTTCGGTTTGATTGTGCCCTCGTCCTATTATCATGTGATCTTTCACGATCACAGCACCAACCGGCACCTCACCATCTTCGAAAGCTTTTTCCGCTTCCTGAAAAGCTTTTTCCATATAGACTTGATGAGGAGTACTCAATATACCCGGAAAAAAATTTAAATTATCGGTAGTCATATAGTTCAATTAATGGGTTTTATATATGAGAATGCTTTATTATAATGGTGCTCTTTGAAAATCAGGACTATAAACGAATTCAAATGCCGGAAGCAGATAAAAAAATTCAGGCATACCTGGATGAACATATCCGGAATATACCGGATTTTCCGAAACCCGGAATACAGTTTAAAGATATTACACCATTACTACTGGATCCTGAATCATTTAAATCCATACCAGTAGAGCTTGTGAAACCATTTCAGGGCGATAATATAGATTATGTTGCCGGTATCGAATCCAGAGGTTTTTTATATGGTACTATTATGGCGTCTGTATTAGGCGCGGGGTTTATTACCGTTAGGAAGCCGGGAAAATTACCGGCTGATACAATAAGAGCTGAATACGAACTCGAATATGGTACTGATGAGTTGCATATGCATAAGGATGCGATTAAACCCGGAAGCAAGGTACTTATTCATGATGATCTAATTGCAACCGGCGGGTCAGCAAAAGCTGCTGCTGAACTTATCAAAAAACTTGACGGACAGGTAGCAGGTTTCAGTTTTATAATGGAGTTATCTTTCTTAAATGGTCGTAATAAAATCGATGATTTTGGTCCTGTTAAATCTTTAATCGCCTATGATTAAATAGGCAAAAAAGTATGGTGATCTGAGCTTTAAAGTTGAAATTACAGTATCTGTAATAACTAAACAGCAGGTTATTACAGAGTTTTTTTGATTAGCATGGAGTTTAGTCTACCACATATAGCGGTTTGTTTCGTCAACTATTAGACTGGAATTCTGGACAGGTAAATAATTGTTGAGTTCCATTAAGTGGTTAAAAATATTTAAGCCGAAAGCTTGGTTAGCGGTTTTTCGCCTGGCATTAAGATTTCAATTTTGAAAAACTATAATTGAAGCAAATTGAAAGCCTAAAATTATTGATTCGGGATTTAATTTTTTAGTTTCCAATGACTAAAACAGTATTTATATTGACTGCCACTTAAAGTGGCTCATTGCACGTGGACGGTTATCGATTATAGAGACCGGTTTTAAGTTTTATTACATCGAAAACAATCAATCAAAATTATAACACGGATAACATGGTCAAACCAAATAAACTCAGGATCTTTGGGAATTTCCTCATCGGTATGGCATTAGTTACCTTTGCTGCCTGCGGTCCGTCTCTGGAGTTGACGGATGTAGAGTACTCGGAGCCGATAGAGTCCGTACTCGAACCTGATGCAGATGGCAACGTTGAGGACCCGCGAACCGGGCTGAAATTTAATGTTCTTGCACTGCAGGAGGAAGAAACCGGTGAAGGGACAACAGTTGAAACCCCGGAAGTCAGAGTAATCCGAAACTTTGAAGGATATTACTTTATAACCGCGCCTGGCTATCGTAATGTTTACGTATTCGAGCCGGTAGAATCGGGTTTGGATTTGTATGAGATTATTGAAGTCGACGAGGATGGAATCACCGAGCCGGCTTTCAATCAGCGTATCCCGGACATTGAGCTGCTGGACGGCCCTGATGTCACGTATCGGCTGAGCAAAGACGGAATTGTGGAATAAATTAAAACCGGAGCATTTAACCGAAACTTATGATGACTAAGCAAGCAACAATCACGTTTTTTTCGATCCTGCTGGCACTGAGTCTCGGACTGTCTTCTCAAGCCGTTGCGCAATTTCAGTCCGACTTCGAGGTACGTAAAAACTTTCTGGATGAAAACGAGCGAATCTTTCAGGAATTGAAAGATGCTGAGACTCTCGAAGAAGCCGAAGAGTTGATCGATGAAATTAATGAACTTCGTGATCAATACAGTGATCACGCCGATTTCCTGGATCGGGTTCTCAGCCCAGAAACTTTTGATCAGCGAATAACCAACTTTAGCGAATTAGCAGAAGTTACCCGTGAACGCATTTCCAGACTCGAAGATCGCGACACTGATGTTTCAGATCTTGATGAGCAAATTGCGGCTATGAGCGACAGCCTCTCCGACAGCAATGAGAGAATCGAAGAGCTGGAATCTGAACTGGCCTCTATGCGTCAGGATCGCAACGCGTTCCGCAATCAAAGTGCTAATCTGCGGGCTCAGCTCAATGAGCGGGATGAGTTCATTCTCGATATGGTTGATTCTATATTCGTAGCTTACAACGATATCGACCTGGCTTCACTTTCACCTGGTGAAGTTGAAGAGCTTGGCCTGGAAATCGACATTCAGAATGTCCTCGGCCATATTGAGTCGGTCATCCAGAATAATAGTGACTTTCTCGATACTCATACTGAGCTCAGCGCTGAAGACTTCCTTAACCTCTATGCCGTACAGGTTGAGTTTGAGCGAATGTGGAATAATCTCGGACCAAAACTTGCCGATATTTATGCTGGTCAGGCTGAGCGAGAACAACAGCTTGAAGATATCAATTCCGGCATGAGCGAATGGGCTAACAAAGTTGATGATAGCGCCTGGTCTTCAGTTGCGTCTGCATTTGATGAGCGCGAAATTGAAATTTCAGCCTTTGATGATGCCGTTTCTTTCTACACCAGCCTGAGCTCTTACCTGGATAATGCTATCCAGCGTGCCCAGGATGAAGGAGGAAGTGACGAAGAACTGGAACGATACCAGCAATTTGCCGATGTGTGGCGAGAAGAAGTGAAAGTTGACTGGCAACCACACCTGATCAACGCTAACCTTCTCGACTATGAGAACGTCGCTTCTCTCGACGATAAGCTCTCCGACTGGAAAGTTTACGCTCAACCCCGATCCTATGCCTTCCTGATGTATCTGGGGCTGGCACTGGTTATTATCCTCGTATTGGGCGGCCTCTGGCTGAACGAGCGAAATAAAAACAGAGCGAAGGCTTAAACTTCGTTTTAAAGTTTTCGATTTTGAAAAGGCTCTGTGGTTTAAAAAACTGCAGAGTCTTTTTTGTTTTAACCCGAGGGAGGATACATCCGGGTTCAGCATTAGAAGTGCCTCAAAACACACTCAGATGGGATATGAGTAAATAAGGATTTTATACCAGCCAAAATCTGCTGACTCATCCCGTATCTATAAAATATTACACTACTGTCCGACTAAAGCTTGCAGCTATCCTATAAACCTGAGTTCGACTCTAATGTTAGGTAGAACAAAAAGAGCTGTAAAAGTAACTTCCCTTCAAATACCTGTACAGATTCAATTATCCTGATGCTAAATAGTGTCTGTAAGAAAACGCCAATATCTTCGTTCCGCTCGTCCCAAAAATGCTCGAGTACGCTCTG
>SLQI01000018.1 GCA_007131535.1 Balneolales bacterium
AAAAAGCAGGTGGAAACGATGAGTCTACGGGAGACCTGCCTAAGGATACTCCAGACTATTCTTCTACAGTAATAGAAATTTCAAAGATACCCGATGTTTCAAAACCTGCCTATGAAAATGATCACTCCCATGTCATAGCACCTAATTATGATATTCTAATTGGCAAGAATTCTGCGAGCGGTCAATACGGAATATTGGGTGAAAGTATTCATGGGAAGAAGATCGCAATAGATCTAAGTGAAACGAATACCATGAGTCTATTTGGTGTCCAAGGTGGTGGCAAAAGCTACACTATTGGAACAATATCAGAAATGGTATTGAAGCAGTTCAATCAAATTAACCAGCTTCCCTTCCCCCTGGCAGGTGTCATTTTCCATTACAGTGAGAGCATGGATTACGAACCTGAGTTCACATCCATGAAGCAACCAAATGATATAGAGGTGGAATTAAAGAAGCTGAAAGAACGATATGGTGCAAACCCTGATAATATTGAAGATGTCATCATACTTACACCTAAAGATAAAATCGATGAGAGACGTGCAGAGTATCCATCAATTGAGGTTAAACCTATTGCATTCAATTCAAAAGAATTGAATGTGCAGGATTGGATGTTTTTGCTGGGGGCTATCGGAAATGATTCAACTTACATAAAACAACTGAAAGCTATAATGAAGGAACAACGCAGAGATTTATCACTCGATGGTATAACTCAAAGCGTAGAGGAATCTGAACTATTATCCAGTACACAAAAAGCATTGGCACGACAGAAGTTAAGCTTTGCTCGTGAATACATTGATGACAATTTCATATTGCGTGACAATTTAAAGCCAGGTCGGTTAATCATTGTGGACCTCCGTGATGAATTCATTGTAAAGGACGAAGCACTAGGGTTGTTTGTAATCATGCTGAACATCTTCTCATCAGTAAAAAAGGTTAACGGTGTTCATTTTAATAAGTTCATAGTGTTTGACGAGGCTCATAAATACATGAGCAATAAAGACTTGACTGGGAATATTGTTACTGCCATTAGAGAGATGCGACACAAAGGGGTGAGTATTATGATAGCTAGTCAAGACCCACCAAGCCTACCTAATGAAATCATTGAGCTTAGTTCCATTGTACTGCTTCATAAATTCAACAGCCCTCAATGGTTAAAGCACATTCAAAAGTCTGTAACACAATTATCATCGCTTGCTCCGGCAGATATGAGCTCGCTCTCACCAGGAGATGGATTTCTATGGGCTACCAAGGCCACAGAAAAAGGAATTTCATCTAAGCCATTGAAAATATCTACTAGGCCAAGAGTGACAAAACATGGCGGAGCAACAATGCAAGCAACGGGGGAAAAATGAAAGCAATAACAGTCACATAAAGGAAGACGAGAAATTAATCAGGATTTAATTCTAGAGTAAACTGCAAATTGATGGTACTTCCCCAAATAGCTGTGTCGCAGGTAGTTGCGAATTTTAGTTTCTATCATCAATTTGTAAGGGAAAGAAAATGAGTTTAAAAATCTTCCACATCGCCGACTTCCACCTTGGACGCCGCTTCCGGGATCATCCTGAAGTAATGGATGCGTTGTCTCAGGCTAGGTATGAGACTCTAAATTCGGCGGTACAACAGGCGAATGATCGCAAATCCGATGTATTTGCGATCGCCGGAGATTTGTTTGATCGCACTTCCGTGAAAAGGTCAGAAGTGCAGCAAGCGGTTCAGGCCATCAACCGCTTTTCAGGTAAAGTAGTTTTGGTGCTGCCTGGGAATCACGATTTTTTTTCTGAAGGTGGTGACTTGTGGCAATGGTTCAATCAGGAAGCGGAGGAGCATGTTCTGGTGCTATATCGGGCGGAACCAGTAGATTTGCAGCCGTTTGGTCTGGATGCGATGGTTTATCCGGGTCCTTGTCATTCCAAACATTCGTCGAAAAACGCTATCGACTGGGTTGCCGATATCAAAAAGGATCCGGCTCTTACCCATATCGGAATTGCTCACGGAAGCATCGAAGGGGTATCCCCAGATTTTGATCAGCGCTATTATCCAATGACTCACCGGGCATTGAAGAAGGCTGGTGTCGATATCTGGCTTCTTGGTCACACCCATATTACCTGGCCGGAGAAACCGGACCGCCGGGATCATATCTTCAATCCTGGTACTCCGGAACCCGACGGCTTCAGCTGCCGGCATGAAGGACGTGCTTTCGCTTTTACTGTGGATCCGAAAAAAAATATTACCTCCGAAATCATCTCGTCCGGGCGGTATCGGTTTTATCAACGACGCGAAACACTGTCCACGCAAAATGATTTGGAAAAACTGCTTGATTCTATCCGCCGGGACAGGTATCAAAATGTGGTATTGAAACTTGTCGTATCCGGTCGTTTGGACCCGGATGTCTATGAGGCCTGGAAAAAAGCTATTCACGAAATACGCGAGGCGGTACTGGAACTGAAATTGAATGACAGTGAGCTGGTTCGCCGTGTTACTTCCGATCAAATCCGCAAAGAGTTTCCGGGTGATTCCTTTCCTGAAAAACTTTTATCCTATTTCTCAGAAAATAAAGACGATCAGGCACTTCAAACAGCCTATGAACTTATCGAGGAAGCCCGGGAAAATCAAACCAAAGGAGGCCGGCGATGAATATCCGATTAGTTCGACTTCACCCATTTGCAGGTGTTCGGGATCAATCCTTTAAATTTAAAGACGGCTTAAATGTTCTACTCGGACCGAACGAAGCGGGCAAGTCCACCCTGTTCCAGGCGCTTTATCACGTACTCTTTACCCCTACGTCACTGACGGCTCGTCAAGTGGAAAATGAAGTCGGTCGTTTCTTCCCGGTCGGTGGCGGTGATGTGATTCGCGTTGATTTGACTCTACAGTTGGAGGATGAGGATGTATCAATAAAAAAAACCTGGAAATTGGGTACGCGTCAGGGTAGTGCACAGTTGATATTGCCGGATGACTCTGAATTCATCAATGATGAACAGATACAACAGCAAATCGATACATTGCTCCCTGTCACCCCGGCGACCCTGAAAACAATTTTTCTATCAGATCAGTCCGGCCTGCAGGAAACCATCAAACAGATGAAAGATGATCCACAGGTACGTGGGGAACTTGGCTCGGTATTACGAAAAAGTGTGATGGAGACCGGCGGTGTTTCGGTGGATCGCTTTCGGGAGCTGATAGAATCCCGATATGAAGAATACTTCAAACGATGGGACCGGGAACAGAAATATCCGGAAAATAACCGAGGAATCGCCAATCGTTATACAACCGGTACCGGCAAAATTGTTGAGGCCTTTTATGAAAAAGAACAAACACGGATTGATCATCTAAAAGCTCTGGAATTTGAAGAGAAACTCGATGCCATCAATGAGCAAATCTCCGAGTCCAAGCTGAAATATCAGGAAAAGGATAAGGAATACGAACGTAGGCGACCACTGAAAAAAGGTGTCCAGCAGCGTCGGACTAAAGAGCTCGAGCTGCGAAACAGCGAACAGGAGTTGGCGACACTCCGCGATATCAATAAGCAGTGGCCGGTGTTTGAAGATCGACTGACAGCGATCGATCCGGAAATAGAAAAAGCAGATCAACAGATTGAAGCATGCCGGAATGAGCTGAAAAAAGCCGAGGAAAAGCAGAAGGTCGCAACGTTACGGGAACGGGTCAGAAAGATAAATAAACTCAGGGAGGAGGTGGAAGCAGCGAAAAA
>SLQI01000418.1 GCA_007131535.1 Balneolales bacterium
CGAACTTTAGCTGTGGGCGGCGTTGTCCCGGAAATGGTTTGCTCAACGTATTCTGATACGTTTCCGCCACCCTTTCCGGGACGCCTTGCCCACAACTAAATTTCTTGGTGAATAATGCAGGTTAGAACATATATTAAAATCTATTGAGGCCGGCAGATTGCAGTATGTTCCGTCAGGAACATCTCGTCGGTAGCAAAAAAGAGGGAGGTTGGCCCATGTTCCGATAGGAACATTTTGTGAAAGGAGTCAGGCACCGTCGGTCACGAAACGCACCTGACGGCGTGTGGCATTGGAGGTATACTAATTTTCTACCGACGAAGCCTTCCTCCGGAAGGCAAAAGTGTTCTATTAACGGAATTATAGCCTTAATTTACAATGTAGTCCACAAGATGTTACTAACGTAATAGTGAAGATGCTTGATCACCCTTATTGCTACCTAAAAAATGTCTCTGTGAGGCATGGCTTCTCAAATTACTATCTAATCTTTATTACCGGATATCTTTTGTGGAGATAATATAATTTCTCGCTTGTGTTGTGCAATACGCACTTCAGCCAACGGTTTAAGTCGCGCCATGCTTATTTGCAGGGCTTCAGCCCTGCAAAATTGGGGCTAAAGCCGACGGTAATGGATTTTCATTAGCTGCCTTACGCAAATTTTAGATCCCGTAATAAGCCGGTACACAGAGCTTTATAGGATATTTTAAAACTATTAGTAGGATAGTAGTGTATAAAAAATGTTAACTGATTGCATATCTGTTGATCTGAATCAATGAAGCACAAGTTTTCATAATGTATTGTAAGCCAGAGGCTATCTATATGTAAAAATTCAGATGTGTGTAGTTAGGCCGTAGTATCGCGAAAAAAATTCAGCAGGTAACAATCACCCCTTAACACCGGATTATGAATTCGAGAGTGTTGGTCGTCGATGATAGTGCTACCGTCTTGAAATATACCAGCGAAGTGCTAAAAGAAGCAGGCTATGAAGTAGAGACGTCAGAATCAATCTGGATTATTTCGCTGGTTCAGAAATTTAAGCCGGATTTAATTTTGATGGATTTAAATCATGGCGGGCTGCAAGGCGGCAATATGGCTATTACTTCATTGAAAAAAGTTCCACAGGTAAGCCAGACCCGCATGGTTCTTTATTCTTCGAGCGATCCTGAGGAATTAAAAAAGATTTGCGAAGAGTGCGGAGCCGACGGATATATCCAAAAAACATCATCGGCCAACACATTGCTCAAAGAAGTCAAAAAAGTTATTAAAAACTGACCGGAGGCATGGAGTATTATTTCAAAGTGCAGCAACCAGGCGGAACCCGGCTGATTCCACTTGCCCATATAGTTGAGGTGGCTCCAATGGTGGAGTTGAATGAAATTGACGGCGAAACTCACCCTGATTTTGCCGGCGTGATGCTGTATCGCGGTCACCATATCCCGGTTTATGACTTACAGCAGGTTCCCGAGGACCCCGAAGCAATGCTGGAATGTCTGATTCTGATAGTAAAGAACAGCGATAATAAGTTATTCGGCCTTCGCACGCTTGATGATTGTGATGTGATCTCCGTTGCCGATGAGCAGACAGACTTCGTAGATACCGGTACAGGTTCTTCTCAGAAAGTAGTTCAATTGGATGAACAAATGGCCGAGGTCTGGATACCGGCGTTACCCGAAAACACAGAGGATATGGTAATAACAGAATCTCAGCTTGGGTAAGGCTTATGCAGGTGAGTGAAATTCTAAAAGAAGTTAACCGGAATTATGGTTTGCATCCCAAGTGGATGAAACACCATTTACCGGAATCGACGGATGATCTCACCACTGATGAGGTGCTTTCCCGGCTGAAAATCAACGAAACCTATTTCTGGCGGTTTAATGAACAGTTTGAATGGGTGCATCAGCAATTTTTACCCGAATTTGCCGCTTCGGGCCGGGACAGCCTGAAAATCCTATCGGCGGGCTGTTCAAGCGGGGAAGAGGCCTATGTGCTAAGTGCACTTTGCCGGGACTACTTTAATCGACATGCGCCACATATTTCCTGTTCAGTCATCGGTATGGATATCAGCCACCGCGCATTGGAAAAAGCTAAAAGCGCCCGATATACAGCCTGGTCCCTTCGGGAAATGCCTCAATCACAAATTGACCGATGGCTTGAGGCCGATGGTAAAAAATGGAAAGTTCGAAATGAGTACCGCCAGGATGTCCGGTTCATCCGGGGCAATTTATTCACCAATGATTTTGAACATCACCCCGGACAGCCTTTTGATCTCATCCTCTGTCGTAACCTGCTCATTTATGTTGAAAGCAATCACCTGCCTGTTTTTCACAAGAATCTGGCTGAACTACTTAGTAACTGCGGTTACCTTTTGCTTGGCCCGGCTGACCCCCGGCCCCCTAAAGATTTAAAGTATTCGGTTAAATGGTACCGGGATATCCCTTTTTATCAGAATACGGAATCCGGTAAGAGTAAAGGTGTCGAAGAGGTACAGCAATCAACAAAAACGAAAAAGAAAGATGGTGGAGTCTCCCGGCCGGAGCATCAGGTTCGTGAAATTCTGGATTTAATTGAAGCGAAAAAATACCGCAAAGCAATTTTGCATCTTCGGGAGATCAACAGGACCTATCCCGATAATCCGTATCTGATGTTTTTAAACGGGATATGTCTGTATGCGGTAAAGCGAAAGCAAAAAGGGGACTCTGAGATGAAAAGAGCGCTACAGATTCTCAGCGGGTTGAATGAGTCTGATAAGCCGGCATTCTCAGAGATGCTGAATTCAGGTCAGTTAGTTCGTGCTATCCAAACTTATATCAACGCAGCAAGTGACGACCAAAATGAATATTACTGATGATTTTACCCGGCAACATCTCCGGGATATTCTGAAGCAAAGAGCCCGGCGCTATTTTAAAGATCAGAATCGGGAGGAAACCTCTACGAGTGAATATCTGACCTTCAGGCGTGGTACGGCAGGGTTTGCCGTATCGGTTCCTGAACTCCAGGATGTACATACAGCCCCGGAAATCGTTCCGCTTCCCCTGGTAGCCCGCCACATTGCTGGTGTGGTACCGGTACGTGGTGAAATCACCGCAGTGTATGATCTCTATCGGTTTTTATATGACCATAATGAGGAAGGCGGGGAGCAAGAGTACCTGATAAGAGGCGGCGGGGATTTGGCAAATATAGCATTAATAGCAGACGAGTTATTGAGTGTAATCGAACTTGAAGATAACAGCATTAATCCACTGCCGGTCAGTTTAGCCGGATGTGAGGCTTACCTGAAAGGCATTACAGAAAATAACGAGATTGTGATTTCGCTCAGTGGCTTACGAAACCATGAACCATTTTTTAACGCATGAAACGGAGTAACACGATGAACAAAACAGAAGCTAAACAGACCAATGGCAGAGCGGCCCGCCAATATGATATCGGGGACCGAAAGTCATATCTGAATATTGGCGAGGATGATGCCCGGCGGTTGAAAAAAATGGAGGGGCTGGCTCAAAACAATGTTGAAAGTGTGGTTGAACAAATGTACGAACACATGCTCAGCTTTGAAGCCAACCGGAAGATGTTTCAGAGTGAAACTCATCTGGCCAACATCAAAAAACGGCAGAAAGAGTATTTCCTGGAACTGATGCAGGGAAAATATGATGACCAGTATATGGAAAGCCGCCTTCAAATCGGTCGCACGCACGAACGGATCGGACTGGAGCCGGAGTGGTATATGGGCACGTACGCCTATTACCTCAATCTGTTGATACCGCTTATAGCCGAAGACTTTAAAGGCAAGCCGAAACAAATGGTAGAGCATCTGCAGAGCCTGGTGAAAATCATCTTTATGGATATGGGATTTGCCATAGATACCTACATTGAAGCCATGATAGATCGGGAAAGCGAGCTTCGTGAGCGAATAGTTAATACGCTTAATGAGTATGCTGAAGAAATTACAGGTTCGGCAACGCAGGTGACCGGTTCTATCTCACAGCAGTCGGCGTCGGCCAATCAACAGGCTTCGTCTATTTCCGAGATTACCTCGACGGTAAGCGAGTTGAAGCAGACCTCTAATCAGGCACAGGAAAATGCGAATAAAGTGATCAATACGGCTGAAACTTCGGTAACTGAATCCGAAAAAGGCAAAGAGGTGGTCAACCAGAGTATAGAGGCGATCCAGGATATCCAGAATCAGATGGATCAGATTGCCGAAAAAACCCTGAACCTGAGTGATCAGACCAAACAGATCGGTGAAATCATCAACAGCGTAAAAGAAATTTCGGAGCAATCTAAGCTGCTGGCTTTGAATGCCTCTATTGAAGCGGCGCGGGCCGGTGAACAGGGACGCGGGTTTTCGGTAGTGGCCGGGGAGATTCGCAGTCTCGCCGATCAGAGTAAAGAAGCAACCACACAGGTGCGTAAAATCCTGGAAGAGATTCAGAATGCGACCAATAGTGCTGTGATGGCTACCGAAGAGGGAACCAAACAAGTAAAACAGGGTGTGGACCTGGTTAATCGCGCCGGTGATGCCATCGGCGAGTTGGCGGATTGTATTGAACAGACTTCGGAAGCCGGAAACCTTATTTCAGCATCGGCCTCGCAGCAAAAGAATGGTGTTGATCAGGTAGCGGAGGCTATGGAACAGATCAACAAAGCGGTACAGGAAAATACCGACAGCCTGGCACAGATTGAGCAGGCCTCAACCAAGCTCAATGATCTCAGCAAGGATATGCAGGGTATGATCAACGAATTTTCGGCCAACGGATCCGCTAAATCGGAAGTTGAATTCAAGTACACATGAACGAAGAGCTCAAAGAGCAATTAGCCGAAGCATTCCGGGCAGAGGGGCAGCAGTTATTGGATAAACTGGGTCAGCTGCTGGCGGATCTGAGTACTACCTCTCCCGAAGAGGCTGCGGATCTGTTGACTGAAATAGGCCGGCAGCTTCATACGCTGAAAGGTGCTTCCGCTTCAGCCGGTTTTCAGGAAGTCCGGGAGCTGGTCCATAGCCTGGAAGAACTGCTTAAGCACTGCCGGAATCCTAACGAAGATCAGCTTTTTGATCTTTCCGGATTTATGAATGATGTTATCGGGGTGATCGAGCAGGTTATTGCCGGTGAAGAGATGGATACGGCTGCGATGGTACAGATGGTGCAGGGGTATGCGGAAAACATGAAGGCTTCCGCAACAACCGGGAATCCGGATGATTCAGAGGAGCCGGCGCAGCAGGAAACACCGCAAAGTGATGAGGGGGAGAAACCCGCTGAGACCCAAACCGGTGAGAAAGCATCCGAAAAGGTGAAATCCGGACCTGATGTGTCCTCCCGTAAAAATCAACCCCGGAAAGAGTCCGGAATATTTGTTCAGAAGGAAAAACTGCAGGCTATTCACAGCAGTTCATCCGAACTGTCGCTGATACGCCGGCAGGCTGAACATTATACCGACGACTTAAAAAAGTTCCGGAATGAGTTTGATGATATGATGCGCCGGGTAATCTCCAAAAACAGCAAAGCGGATCAAGGTGGGATACAAGTAGACCTAAAGGAACAGCTCAAACAGTTTTCATCGCGTCTTTACCGGATGCAGGATTCGATGGTGCGCTATGTGAGTCGTATGCAGTCGGTTAGCGAAGATATGGGCAGCAGGGTTAAAGCCATAAGTGTCATCCGGGCAAGGGATTATTTCGAGCCGCTGTCGCGAGTGGTACATGAGGCGGCGGCCAGTTACGGAGCTCGCGTGGCATTTCATGTGGAAGATCATGATGTTGAACTGGATCGCATTTTGCTCGACCGGCTTCGGGAACCTATAAGCCACATGCTGCGCAACTCTGTGGGGCATGGTATTGAGTCCCCGGATGAACGGAAAGCGGCGGGTAAAGATCCTACAGGTATCATCATACTGGAAACAGTTATCCATGGGGATAGCGCATTAATAACGCTTGAAGATGACGGGCGTGGCCTCGATCTGGACAGGATAGAAGCCCGGGGCAGAGAAATGGGCATTGTGAAGGAGGGGGAGTCAGCCGACCAGGAACAGATTCTGGAAATCATCTGCCGCCACGATACCTCTACGCGGGAAGATGTGGATGAATTTTCCGGTCGCGGTATCGGTATGAATGTAGTTCAACAGGAAATCCGTGAGTTGAGAGGCGCTCTGGATGTAGAATCCAGCCCCGGTAAAGGCACCACATTTACAATTAAGGTACCGCTTCAGATTTCACGGTTTTATGGAATGATGGTTCGCTCCGGTAATTTCCGGTTTGGTATTCCTGTGGATTTTGTAGAACGGGTGATGAAATATGACCAGGAAAAAGTTTCGTCGTTCATGGGGAGGTCGGTATACGAGGTGAACAATGAAAAAGTAAGCCTCGTAGATATGGCATCCATTGTATATGCCGGAAGTGACCGGCATGAGCATACAGACCGGGATTGCATACTTCTGAATTACAACAGCAGGCAGATAGTTCTTGTGGTGGATGAGTTGATGGGAGATCTGGAAATGTACCTGAAATCACTGCCGGCTCAGTTTCGAAATCAGCCTATGTATATGGGCGTAACGATGACGGTGGAGGGAAGTCTGTTACCCGTAGTTCAGGTAAGTGAAATCTTCAATAAAGCTGAGCAAACATCTCATGCGCCTGCTGAGCCTCCTCAAAATGATACACCAGAACCGGACGTTGAGGCGGATGGCCAGAGTATACCCAAAAGAACCTCCGGGGAAAATCGGGATGTTATTTTGATTGTGGATGATTCAGCGACAACCCGAATACTGGAGCAGAATATACTTGAGGCGGTTGGCTATCCGGTGGTAACAGCTACCAACGGAGTGGAAGCACTGCAGAAGTTAAGAGAGAATGATCGTATCGGTCTGGTTATTACCGATGTTGAAATGCCGAAAATGGACGGTTTGGAACTGAGTCGTACTATCCGGCATGAATCACAAACACCGGAAATTCCGATCATTATGGTTACCTCACTAAAGGGTGAAGAAGATTTGCAAAGAGGCAAGGATTCCGAAGTGGATGCTTATTTAGTAAAAGGAGATTTCAGCCAGGAAAACTTTTTAAAAACAGTAAGGGAATTTGTTTAATCTAATGTTGCTGTAGAATTCAGGGAATAGGTAGGATGAAAGTCTTATTGGTGGAAGACAGTATGGTAGTAGCCCGCTATGTACTGTCTGTTTTGGAGGATGAAGAGGCTATAACCGTTTTGCCGCAGGCTAAAAATGGTAGCGAAGCTGTGGAATATGCGAAGGTCCAGCGGCCTGATGTCATCTTAATGGATCTGATATTGCCGGATTTCAGCGGTATTGAAGCTATTCGCCGGATTATGGCAGAGGCGCCGGTTCCGATCATCGTACTCAGTGGCGCGGTGGAGTCATCTGAAGGTAGCGAGGATGAATTAACGTTTGAGTCATTCAATGCCGGCGCGGTAAAAGTGTTGGCCAAACCCAAGGGGGTTGAACCGGAAGACTATAGAAATTTTCGAGCCCAACTCTTGCGCACCATCCGGATTTTTTCACAAGTGAAGGTGGTCCGGCGCAGTTTCCCACAAAATGATGATCACATTGCGTCGGGACAAAAGCTTTCTGATACCATAGAAGCCGGTGATAACCAGTGTAAGCTGATAGTGATGGGGTCCAGCACAGGCGGGCCTTCGGTATTAAAGTCGTTGCTGAAGTCGATTGAAAAACCGCTCAATCTACCGGTACTTATCAGTCAGCATATTACCCACGGTTTCGAGCAGGGCCTGGCAGACTGGCTTGGCCGAACCGGTCATGAAGTGATTCTGGCAACCGAAGAAATGGCCGTTGAGAACAAAGTATACGTCTCACCGGCGGATCGCCACATGGTTATTTCAGAAAACGGTATTTCGTTTGAACCCAAAACGCCTGGTGAATTTATATGCCCGGAGATAGACCGGTTGTTTGTTTCAGCAGCAAAACATTGCGGGAGCGGTGTGGCCGGTATTGTTCTTTGCGGGATGGGGTCTGACGGCACAAAAGGCGCCCGGGCTGTTCTTCGTGGCGGGGGGCGCATCATAGCCCAGGAACCCGATACCTGTATCGTCTCAAGTATGCCGGATAGCGTAATCGAAATCGGAAGTGATGTAGAAGTTGCGGCTCCGAATGAAATCGGCAGATGGCTTGCTGATCTGAACACAAAACAGAAAGCAGGCACAGTCGGTTGACGGGGGCATTTATCGGTTGACCGTGCCTGCTTTTCAGTGAAAATGATGTCATCCCGGAAGCCCCGGAGCGACAGGACTTACCGGGATGACGCAGGGGTTTTTGGGTTCAACTGACCTTATTGATCATCACGTTGCTTGTTATGGTCAGGGGTTAGGGGTATGACTCGATTCATCTGATGTCGTACGCTTTGAAATGGTATAGCTTCCGTTTTTACTCGTGCCTGAAACAAGGGAAGCCAGAATTTCTACGGTTTTATTCATTTCAACAGCCTGGGAGGTCAATTCTTCGGAAGCACCTGCCGACTCTTCAGCCGTTGAGGCATTTTGCTGGGTCACCGATTCCAGTTCGGTAATGCCTTTATTTATCTGCTCAATACCGGAGGTTTGCTCTTTGGAGGCTTTGTCAATATGCTCAACAATGGTAGCCACCTCATTCGCACTTTCCCGTATATTTTGGAATGATTCAGCAGTAGACTCTACCACCTCCATGCCGGTATTGACATTCGTAATGGTATTTTCAATGAGCTGAGCAATGTTTTTCGCCTCATCGGTGGTGCGAAGTGCCAGATTGCGAACTTCCTCGGCAACAACGGCAAAGCCGCTTCCGGCATCACCGGCCCGGGCGGCTTCAACCGAAGCGTTCAGGGCCAACAGGTTCGTTTGAAATGCGATATCGTCGATTGTTTTAATGATGCGCGAAGTTTCGTTGCCTGATGACGAAATGTCGCTCATCGATTGGGTCAGCGTTTCCATGGATTGATTTGCCGATTCGATTTTTTGCAGGGATGCCCGCATTAGTTCGGTGGCTTTGTCCACATTGTCGGCATTTTCCCTGGTTTTGGATGATACCTCTTCAAGCGAGGCGGAGTTCTCTTCAATGGCTGCCGCCTGACTGGAGGAGCCGTCGGCCAGGTTTTGACTTGATGAAGATATCTGTTCGGTGGCAGCCGCTACCTGCCCGGCCATATTCTCCAAATTGTTGGAGACACTTGTTAACGATCGAATGATATTGGATGCCATGAAAACAGCCATAATGATTATTACAACGATCACCCCGACAACGGGAAGGGTCATCCAAAGCATTTCACTTCGAACCTCCTCCATTTTACGATCGGCCATATCAACCAGTCCGGCTGCGATATAATCCTCGACATTTTTCATTAAGTCGATTTTCCGGGTCATGGTGTCAAACCAAACTTCGGGATCAATACCAAAGTTGCCCTCCTGCTGAAGTTCGATAGCGGTTTGTTGCATTTGCTCAACTTCCTGCACAGCCGGGTCAGAAAAGGCTTCATTGAAAAACTGTTGGTATTGAGGATGTGCAAAGAGTTCAAAGTTATTCAGATAAACCTGCTGTGATGCAAGTAGCTCAATAAACCTTTCATACATTCCCGGAAGAAATTCATCATTCGCGAACGTATTGTTGAGCGTTGCTCTTTCTATTCCGGTATATTCTTTAGCTTCGATGAAATTATAATAAGCCAGCATATCCCTGAGCACCTCTTCATCCGGGCTGGCTTCGGCGATTTGGGGGATCAGTTCCGTTATTCGTGCTATGACGTCAGTATACTGTTCTACAGCTTCCGTTCCGCCAATGGCAAGATCGTCGGTACTTTGTCTCAGGGAGCGTAATTCGTCTAACCGGTTTAAGGCGGTATTGAGACCGCGTGAAAGCTCGGGGTGAGCATCCGAATCAAACGAAGTATCGATGTAACTATTCAGATCATTGATTTGCTGGTCAGTTACAGCCCGTTGTTCAGACAGTTCGTTTCTGAACTGCTGCCCCTCGCTGCCTAAAAAGCCGGCCGATAACCCCCGTTCAATCTGCACCTCATGAACTACTCCGGAGGTCAGTTCGGCCAGCTCAACCAACTCAATTACTGTCGAGGTGCGGTTAAGTGTTTGGTAGCTTGTCGCCCCGTTAATGATTAAAATTACTATATACACAAGCACCGGTACCCCGGCCAGCAAAAGAATTTGCTGTCTGATATTCATCCTCTTCAGCACATCCATATAATCTTATTTGTTTTTCTGCTTGGTGAAATTATCTAATTAAAAAGCCGTCTGCTGTGTTAATTTTTTGTATTAAAAGCATTATCGACCAATTAATTCATTGATCTATATCAATGAGAGGGTTGATTTTCGGTAGGTGACTATTAATGGTATTTTAGATTTTAAGCGGATAATCTCTTAGGGAATAGCAGCTTAAGAAGACATCACTGTATGTATTGATGGTCGTTTTTATGCGACGGTGAAGTTAATTAAAATGAATCAGCAGAAATTCTAAAGCCGTGCTTTTAAATATTTACTGTATTACCGGCATTTTGAATTACACAGGCAGGTCAAGCTTTATGAACCTGAGTTCGATTGTAAGTTTTTTATCGACCAGACGGTGGTTTTGGGTAAATGTGATGTCTGTTGCTGGTTGCTGGTTAAGAAAAATTAATCAATCTACAGATGCGTACCGGTTTCATGCAATAGAGGTATCGAAACGCTGTATGTTAGCTGAAACAGGGATTGACAACCTAATACGGTTGTCAGTTATCAGCTTCGCACCCATCCATTTCCGTTGACTTCAGTCAACGGTTAAGCGCCCCCCACCCTCATGTAAACGCGGGGCTTTAGCCCCGCACCTTTCCTGCTCCACAATTCCAGCCATCCCTCTTTTCAAACCGAGGTATCCTTACATGAAAGGATTATCAATATATGTCAAACTACCATTTCGGGGCTAAAGCCAACGGAAATGGATATTCATTAGCTACCCTACTAAAATTGACCACCCCGTAATAAGTCGTGACATACAGCATTATAGGATAATTACAAACTATTAGTCGTATAGTAGTGATTTTTTTATTACCGGCATTTTGAATTACACAGGCAGGTCAAGCTTTATGATATCAATTCACCTCTGAAATTGATCAAGGTCAAATGCCGGTTATGCCCTTGTTTTGCTGGTAGAGTACTATATGCACATAATTGGTTTATAAAGATAATTCGGTAGAATCTTCTTTTAAGATGGGACTCAGAAGGGTAATGCTGTCGCGGCTGAGCTTCAGATATTCATTACGTTCAAGCTTTTTAAGCTCTCTTACAACCGTCTCTTTGGTAAGCGAGGTTAATTCGGCGATTTCCTGCCGGGGTAAAATGATAGTTTCAGGTTCGTGGAACCGGGATTTGTTTTGTTTGTAATATAAATACTTCAGAGCCCCGATGATTTTATCTCTTGCCGTATCATACGCTATACATAAAGCCTGCTCTTGGTAAAATTGATGTTCATTTGTCAGGTACTGCTGGATATGATATTTGAGTTCTTCTTTTCTTTCATGTTTGAGAAGCTGCTGGAACTCAACGAAAGGGAATTTTATCACTACCGAGGATCTTATTGCTCTGAGATTTATCTGGTAGGTGGTACCGAGCAGGCAGCTCTCATAGCCGAATATATCACCGGGTGTGAGAATGCGGGTGGTTAAAAACTGGCCGGATTTATGGATTTTATATTCTTTAAGCATACCCCGGCAAACCACACCCGTATATTTGGCCGGTTCAAACTCATTAAGAAGAATGTCATTCTTCTTTAATTTAAAGGAGTTCAGTTCTACATATGAACTGAACGGAGTTTCATCAAAAAATCTGAACAGAAGGCAACGTTTGGAAACACTACAGTTCCTGCATAATGTAGATTGAATAATCTCCTCGTCGAGCTTTATCATCGGAGATCCCATTTATTGTAATTATTTAATCTGCAAAAATGAGAGTAAACGGTATTCTTTACATTGATCTGGATCAACGGAGGTGGACTAAATAATACATATAAATAACTATCAAGGTAATTATATGTGAAATTTCGATATATACACATTCGCAAAATTATCGAATATTTTTTTGCTACTGATTACAGTGTCACCAACCACTAAGGCCAACAGCTCGGGAAGTCGTTCAACAAAAACGAACTATGATAATGTGAGAATTATACCCTGCTTCAGTCCTATTGGATAATACGGGAAATCCGTGGGGCAGAGATCTTATTTAAACAGATTCCCGGATACTACCGAAAATGCCGGTAGTTTTACCGGATTCCTGATTTTTAATTCACAACATCTTTAATTCGTCTTTTATTTATCAGACGAATTTATGATTAACTTATCCTGCTTGTAAGCTACCTGCATGCCGGACTTTTAAATCAACCCTGAAAAGTAAAAATTTATCCGGCTTGCTCACATAATAGCATTTTAATTAATATGTAAAATGTAAGTGAGGGTGGTTTATCAGATCGGCCGGTTTTGCTATACTTGAACATAATATGAAGGATACTATCACCAAATCATCCGGCAACCCCGTTTTGTGGCTGCTTTCAGCCTACCGCGCCGACAGCCACGCCGCCTGGGCTGATTGGTTGATCAAAAACTTCCCCCTCATTGACTGGCACGGTTTCGAACTGCCCGGCACCTATTTCCCGTGGAGGATTCGCAGCAACCCGCTTTCGTGGCTGGGTAAGCTTCCTGAGGAGCCGCCGGACCGTATTCTGGCTACTTCCATGGTAGACCTGGCGGCACTTAAAGGATTAAACCCCCGGTTAGCCCATATTCCGGTATGGTATTATTTCCATGAAAATCAGTTTGCCTACCCGAAGAGTAAAAAGCATGATAAATCCATCGAACCGCAGATGGTACAGCTTTACGGAGCACTTGCAGCGGACCGCCTGGTGTTCAACTCGCAGTTCAACCGGGACTCATTTTTAGAAGGTATCGAAGCGTTTTTGTTTGATAAGCCGGATGTAGAACCCGCTAATATTCTACGCCGATTGGAGCATATTTGCGAGGTGCTGCCTATCCCTGTTGAGCAAATACCGCCGGCTGAAAACAAAGACCCGGCACTAATCCTGTGGAATCATCGGTGGGAGTACGATAAATCACCCCAATTATTTGCCGAGGCGATGATCCGCCTGGCCAAACGTGGTGCAGATTTTCGGCTTGCGCTTCTGGGTGATCGTTTCGAAGAACCTCATCCGGCTCTTGTTTATCTTCGGGAGTTGTTACCTGACTGCATTATAATTGACGAAAAAGCCGACCGGGATACGTACCGGAAAATACTCGGTAAGGCCGGCATTGTGATAAGTTCGGCCCGGCACGAATTCCAGGGTTTGGCCATGCTCGAGGCTGCCGGCGCAGGTGCCCGGCCGGTCGTTCCCGATAAACTGTGCTATCCGGAGCAGTACGGCGAAGTCTACCGCTATAAACCCGGTGACCCCGAGGCCTTGTGTGACCGAATCTTCGACTGGCTCAATAACGGGCTGCCACCAATCGCCGATGTCAGCTACTGGCACTCCCCGCGTCTGTTAAAACAATGGGAAACCCTATTGTATGAACCGATGAAAACTGTGCACACTTCAAAAATTCCAAATAGCTTCTAATGTAGAATCAGATCTTAGATGTTGCTAACAGCTCCCTTGAACCTTGAACCTTGAACCCTTTGAACCTTAAACTGCCAAAATTTCTCCAAAACGAGTAAATCACAAAACCATAATCCCCAATCTCAAGTTTATGCGGCAAAACTCTACATACTCGGACTTTCCGCAGTAGGTTCAAAAACATAAATCCTGCATTAATGCCATGTACGATTCGTCGTTTCTGAAAGATCTGGTAAAAGCCCGCATGCCGTTCGGCAAATACAAA